>JASFYS010000060.1:0-5243 GCA_045047095.1 Desulfuromusa sp.
CGACCACCGCTGGCGCCGATGGGGTGACCGATCGACGCTGCACCACCATTGACGTTAACCTTTTTCGGGTCGAGACCAAGTTCTTTGATTGCGACCAGGGGGACGCATGCAAATGCCTCGTTGATTTCAAATAACCCAATATCACTGATTTGTAATCCGGCTTTAGCGCAGCACTTTTGAATGGCACCCACTGGTGCTTCGGCGAACAGCTCAGGGTGAATACTGTGGGTGCTGCTGGCAGTCAGCTTGGCAATTGGCTTGAGGTTGTATTTGCTGACTGCTTCACCGCTGGCCAGCAGCGCTAATCCGGCACCGTCATTAATGGAAGAAGCGTTTCCGGCGGTAATGGTGCCATTTTTTCGGAAGGCAGGACGCAGCTCAGGAAGCTTTCCAATGTTGCCACGCAGAGGTTCTTCATCCTCGTTGACGCTAATTTCACCTTTGCGGGTCTTGATGCTGACGGGAACAAGTTCTTCGGCGAAGGTGCCATTTTTTAGTGCCTCCTGTGATAGCTGGTAAGAGCGGGCAGCATATTTGTCCTGATCTTCTCGCGTGAGCCCGTGGCTTTCGACCCAGTCTTCAGTGATATCTCCCATGTGTCTTTGTGAGTAAGGATCCAATAATCCATCTTGAATAATCAGATCGATCATTTCACCATTGCCCAAGCGTTGGCCAAAACGTGCTTTTGGTATGGCATAAGGGGCTTGCGACATGTTTTCCATGCCCCCAGCGATAACAATCTGTGAATGTCCCAACTGAATCGAATCGGCTGCTAGCATGATCGCCTTGAGTCCACTCCCACAAACTTTATTGATGGTCATTGCATGCGTGCTGTCGGGTAGCTCCGCCATGCGCATCGCCTGCCGAGCTGGTGCCTGAGCAGATCCTCCCTGGAGAACCTGGCCGATAATAACTTCATCAACCCGTTCCTTCGGCAGTGTTGTGCGGTGTATGAGTTCATTGATAACTTGGGATGCAAGTTCTGGTGCCGAGATGTCAGCCAATGTTCCACCAAATGAGCCGAAGGGGGTGCGGAGTGCAGAAACAATAAAAACATTATCTTTCATATTGGGTCTCCTGTTGTGAGAAATTATGTTGCTTATTAATAGCAAAGAGTGTTCCAAGATATAAAAACGTTTTATACTCGAGATCTTCTTCCTTTTTGATATTATAATTATGTATTATTCTGATTCATTATTGAATCAATAAATGAAAAAACTATATAACATCTTGAAAATACTTATAATTGTTATGATTCAAATATTGATCAAAAGAACCATAAATGGGTCTCAATTTTGCCCTGTTATCGGCTCATAACAATGTTATTTTATGGTTTGACATTTAAAATACGGTTATGTAGGATAAATGGTAAGACCAATTAACATGAAATGGAAGGTGCTATGTCAACAACAAAGCTTATTGATCAGTTCTCTGAGATGGCTATTAATGTCGGAGCAAAAGTTATCCCGGTTGATTCTGTTACTGCCGCAGCAGAGTATATTGCAGGAAAGATTGATGGCTCTCTTCTGCTTCCATCATTTTCAACGGCGAGCCGGTTTAAGTTTAAAGCAGCTTTAAAAAAGGCTGGAGTTTCAATTGAGGTCGACAACTTTCGCTCCGTTGCTGCTCAGGCTGAAGCAGGCATTACCGGCGTGAACTTCGCCATCGCCGATACCGGAACGCTGGTGCTGGAAAGTACTTCCGAAGATATTCGCTTGGCGACGACTCTGCCACCGAAACAGTTTGCTCTGCTTGACCCAGAAAAGGTTGTTGCTGATGGCATCAAAGCAGTGAAGCCACTGCGGCAACTGCATCAGCGTGATGCCCGAAATTATATTGCTTATGTCACCGGGCCGAGTCGAACCGCCGATATTGAGCGGGTTCTGACCATCGGCGTACATGGACCAAAGGAACTGTTTATCATCCTGGTGCCGGGGCTTTCTGACGATTTTATGGAGATGTAATAGGGATAGGTTCAAGGTTTCAGGTTTCAGGTACAAGGTTTCAGGTACAAGGTTTCAGGTACAAGGTTTTAGGTACAAGGTTTTAGGTACAAGGTTTAAGTCTTGAACCTGTATCCTTCATCCTTGTACCTAATTTTCTCAAAGGAAAATTAATGAATAAACAGCAGCGCAGCAAAGATTACCGCAAACGGATTGATAATGCTTTGGCAACGCCGAAACTGCAGGAGGCTCTCCATCAGTTCGGGGATGCTTTTTTGATTTCACGGGAAAAGGCTTTTGCCGGACTCGATTTTGAAGCTCTACGCAGTGATATTGCGACAATGAAAACCGGGGTGCGGGAAAATCAAAGTGTCCTGTTGGATGAATTTATCAAAAATGCTGAGGCCGCTGGAACAATTATTTATCGGGCGAAAACAGCGGAAGATGCCAATCGCTATATTACTGATCTGGCACAGAAAAAAGGAGCCAAGCTGGCGGTAAAAAGTAAAAGTATGGTCAGCGAAGAGACCCACTTAGGGGCGGCTCTGGAAAAAGCGGGAATCCGGTCGCTGGAGACTGATTTGGGTGAGTGGATTGTCCAACTGGCCGGGCAGCGACCCAGCCACATGGTGATGCCGGCAATTCATATGTTCAAAGAAGAAATTGCCGAGCTGTTCAGTAAGGAAACGGGGCAGCAGGAACCGGCAGAGATTGAACATCTGGTTGAAGTCGCAAGAAACCAGTTGCGCCAGAGTTACCTTGATGCCGATATCGGCATTACCGGAGCCAATATTGCGATTGCGGAAACGGGTGGAATTGCCCTGGTCACCAATGAAGGAAATGCTCGCCTCGCGTCAACCATGCCAAAGGTGCATGTGGCATTGATCGGGATTGAAAAACTGGTGCCGACATTGGAAGATGCGGCCAAAATTATTCAGGTTCTTCCTAAAAATGCCACCGGTCAGTTGCTAACATCTTATGTGACTTGGATTCGCGGTGCGGTTCCCTGTGCTGGTGAGGAAAAAGAACTCCATTATGTGCTGCTTGATAACGGTCGCAGTGCGCTGGCCGAGTCCCCCCAATGCCGTGATGCTCTTAATTGCATCCGCTGTGGCGCCTGCGCCAACGTTTGCCCGGTGTATCAGACCGTTGGCGGGCATGTTTTTGGCCATATTTATATCGGTGCCATTGGGATAATTCTGACCGCTTTTTATCATGGACTCGAAAACGCTGCAGAACTGGTCAAAGCATGTATCGGTTGCCGCTCCTGCGTTGCCGTTTGTCCTAGTCATATTGATCTGGAAGATATTATCCTCCATCTGCGTGAAACTGTCGGTGATGAAGAGGGAATTGGTGCTGGAAAAGCTTTGGTTTTCCGCAAGGTGATGCAGAACCGTAAACTTTTTCACACCATGATCAAGGCCGCCAGTTTATTGCAGAAACCCGTGACCCGGGGTGAAAAGACGATTCGCCACCTGCCATTATTCTTTTCACCTTTGACGGAGTGGCGAACCTTACCAGCGGTTGCTGACAAAGCTTTACGTGATTCGTTCAGCCAGAAATCACAAAAAATTGGCAAACCACGTTACCGGGTTGCTTTGTTTGGTGGCTGTGCCAATGATTTCCTTTATCCTGAGCTCGGTCTTGATTTGATTGAGGTGATGAATGCTCTGGATGTCGAGATTTATTATCCCCAGGAACAAAATTGTTGCGGTATCCCAGCGATCTATTCCGGTGAAAAAGAGACCGCTGTAGAACTTGCCAAGCAGAATATTGAGGCGATGCTGGCTGATAATCCCGATTATGTCCTGACCACTTGCCCCACCTGCGCGATGGCATTGAAGCAGAATTTTGTCGAGTACCTCAAGGATAATCCGGCCTGGGCTGAGCGGGCTGAACAGTTATCGAAGAAAACTGTTGATGCTGCCAGTTTTGTTCTCAATCAACTTGACGGAGCTGAACTGTTTGCTGGCCTGGCGCAAAGTGAAAAAATTACCTATCACGATTCCTGCCACCTGAAACGGGGGATGGGGGTCTGGCAGGAACCGCGTCAGTTGATCGAAAAATCGGGTCATGAACTGGTTGAAATGGCTCATGCCGATCGCTGTTGTGGTTTTGGCGGGTCTTATTCGTTGACCAGTCATCCTGACATCTCTAAAAAAATCCTTCAGGATAAGGTCGCAGATATTAAAGCCTCAGGGGCAACCTGTGTCGCGATGGATTGCCCCGGCTGCATGATGCAGATTCGCGGTGGGCTGGAAAAAGCCGAAGTTCCAATTCGCGCCCAGCATACGATTGAATTGCTGGCTGAAGTTCTCAGGAATAAATAAAACAGAAAACCAGTTTTTAGCAGATTAATATTTCTCCGATTGTTCCCGTCAGGTTTCCTAACTTGTCGGGTTTTTTTGTTTTGGAGAGCACCGATTATTCACAAACCTTGCGTAAAATCACATCATTCTCTATAATTAAAAAAAATTGATGTTTTGTCGATTTTGTTTAGAACAGAAAGACAGTGATGCAGAAGAAAATCAGTTTTATAAAATCAATTCGGCTATGGGGAATTTTGTTTCTGGTTGCTTTAGCTGGAACTCTTATTGTTATCGATGTTTCCAGAAGCTACCGTGATGCAAATGTGCGGGCTGAACAGGTTCGTGCGGATTATATAGCGCAACAACGCCAGTTAATTAATTTTGAAGTTGACCGTGTCGTCAAGCTGATTAACTTTGAAACAGAACATGTCATTAAATTGGAACAGGATAAAATTAAAGCGCGGGTTTATGAGGCCTACGCAATTGCCGAAAATATTTATCAACAGCATAAATCAAACAAAAGTCTTGAAGAAATCCGCAAACTCATTATCGATGCAATTCGACCGATCCGTTTTGATCAGGGCCGTGGGTACTATTTTATTGACGGGCTGGATGGGACATCGTATCTGCATGCTGATCACCCTGAATATGAAGGGACAAGTATGCTGGATATTCAGGATACCCGGGGAAAGTTTGTTACTCGGGATATGGTCGATATCGTGACCCAGTCAGGTGAAGGTTATTATCGTTATCATTGGACAAAACCTGATAGCGAGAAAGGTGATTTTTTAAAGTATTCCTTTGTACAACGTTTTGAACCGCTCGACTGGTTTATAGGAACCGGGATTTATCTTGATGCGATAGAAGCCTCAATGCAAAAAATCATATCTAAGTATATTGAAAATCATCGCTTTGGTCCGAATCAATTGGGGTATGTTTTTATTCTGGATCTGCTGGATATCCAGGGTGGGGATAGGTTTGCCATTATGTA
>JASFYS010000061.1:0-9655 GCA_045047095.1 Desulfuromusa sp.
GTCCGTGGCTCTGATGTGACAGAATCCCTTGGTGTTGAACTTGATCAACAGGGTCGAGTGGTGGTGACTGACAACCTGTCGATTGCTGTTTTTCCAGACGTTTATGTCATTGGCGATCTGGCGCATGTTATTGATAGTGATAGTCAGCAGCAGGTTCCCGGGGTGGCACCGGCGGCAATCCAGATGGGGCAATATGTCGCCATGGATATCTGCAGAAAACACGCTAAAGAGATAAATTATAAACCCTTTGTTTATCGTGATAAAGGTACAATGGCGACCATTGGTCGGAATCATGCGGTGGCAATAATTGGTGGACGACAATTTTCCGGTTTTTTTGCCTGGCTGATCTGGGGAATAATCCACATTGTTCCGCTAATCAGTTTTCGTAGAAAAATATCGGTATTATTGGCCTGGCTCTGGAGTTATTTTTCGGTGAGTAAAGATGTTCGCCTCATTACTGGTAAACCGAGAGTAAAGATCAAGAAATCTCCTGGTGCTGTCAGTAGAAGTGGGGAAAAGGTCTCTTAATTTCCTCTATCACTGGTTATTGCTGACATTATTTATATAACGGAGGTTTCATTGTTCGGGCTTTATATTGTGACCGCAATTCTGCTGGTCATTTCTTTCATTTCTGATCGGGGAAAAACTTTTCGGGGGATAAAAATTGGGCTGAAAAAGTTTCGTAAAATACTCCCCAATTATCTTAAAATTCTGATTTTTGTCGCCATCATTCTCTTTTTCAGTGAGCATTTGATTTCTGAATATCTGGGACAGGAGAACTCATTTCTGGGGATGTTGATTGGTCTTGCACTGGGTTCAGTGACGATTATGCCCGGTTTTATTGCCTATCCTCTGGCCGGAGTTCTGGTTGAAAAAGGGGTTCTCACCATGGTTGTGGCGGCATTTGTCACCACCCTGATGATGGTTGGTATTCTGACTTACCCGTTAGAGAAAGAGTATCTGGGGGCAAAAGCGACCATTTTGCGCAATAGCGGTAGCTTTTTGGTTGCGGTGATCATCTCGCTGGCAATGGGTTTTTTCTACGGAGAAATATAAAAATGATAGCGAAATCAACCCAAAATTATCTGTTCTTTTTCCTGTTTCTCCTGTTCCTTGTCTGCTCCTTTATTTTCGGTTTTGCCCCTGGGATGCACATGGGGAAAAACTTTTATCTGTTTGCTAAAGAGATGTTGCTGATTCTTCCCCCTGCTTTCATTCTGATTGGCTTATTTGATGTCTGGGCTCAGCCAAAAACGATTGAAAAGCACCTGGGCGAAGCGTCCGGTTTCCGGGGTTATGTCTGGTCTATTCTCCTGGCAGCAACAACTGTTGGCGGAGTTTTTGTCGCCTTTCCAGTTGCCAATGCTCTCTACCACAAAGGGGCCCGCTATTCGATGATCATGACTTATTTGACCGCGGCATCTTTGGTGATGATTCCGATGAGTATTATGGAGGCGACCATTCTGGGGGTGCAGTTTACCGTTGTTCGTCTGCTGGTTTCGTTACCGCTGGTGATTCTGTTTTCAGTCGTAATTGAAAAGATATTAAATCGACAGAGATACCAGCTCCCAGATCCACAATCGCACTGATGTTTAACTCTCAAGCCGAACTATTTCACTTTAACCCTTCATAAAGATTATCTCCCAAGCGGGTCATCAATTGAAAGTAAGCTTTGGATCCTTCTGGAAGATCTGCTCACAAAACAACGATGTCCGAGTGGATCGAATGGGTTATTGAATGCGAAACAATTCTTACATTTTAAGACCCGCAACGAATCATAATATAAACGACCCCCACAGCAAGTCACGAAGTTGGAGTGAGTCAAGCAATAAGCCATAGGCTCAAAGCGGCGCGCCCTGCTATTGATAAAACGTGGAAGTATCTTGGATTGACGATTATAATAGCTACTCAGATAAGGCTTTTTTTACGGAAGTGGCAATCTGATCTATTGTATAAGGCTTTTTTAAAAAGCCACCGACACCAACTGAAAGGGCTTCTTTGACTTTCTTATCCTCCGAAAAACCACTGACGATCAGGGCTTTTTGGTGTGGATATATCTCTTTGATTTTTTTATAAGTCTGAAGACCGTCAATCCCCGGATCCATAGCCATATCTAATAGCAATAGTTCAACTGGTTCTGTCACGACGTGCTCAATCGCACTCTCACCAGAACTGACTGTCTCTGTTTGATAGCCTAGTTCTGTCAGAACCTTCATAGCGATATCACGCTGTTGTGCTTCGTCATCAACCACCAGAATTCGTTCTCCGTTTCCCTTCAATATCAAGGCAACATCCGTATCAGTGCTAGCTTTTCGATCCTCGAAGTTGTTGACTGCTTCATTTTCCGCAGGGAAATAGAGCGTAAAAATTGTTCCGTTATCACTACTTTGAACAGCCACAGTCCCTGCATGATCCTGCATGCAGCTCCACACAATTGCCAGTCCGATCCCGGTGCCACTGCGCCCCATTTTCTTCTTCGTGTAAAAGGGCTCAAAAATGTGCTTTTGATCAGCAATGGGGATTCCTGGACCGTTATCAGAAACAATCAATATGACATATCTGCCAGCCGCTACCGCAAGAGATGCAGCCCAATCTTCTGGTAACTCACGAACCTCGGTGCAAAGGTGTATTTCTCCAGATATTCCGATCGCCTCAGCGGCATTGAGAACCAGATTCATAATGCATTTTTTGACATGGATAGGGGAACAATTTATCGCTAACTTCTCTGACATGAGTTCCGTAGTTATTAAAGTCTGCGGGTATAGAGATCGAATCTTATCTGCTTCTGGAGATTGAAGGAATTCTTGCACTAGCATGTTTATATTGAGACGAGTATGGACTTTGGCAGCGCCTCTTGCCACGGTTAAAAGATCATCAACAACAGCAGCAGCCCGCAAGCCTGATTCCCTGATAATGTTGATGGGTTGACGCAGTTCACTGTCATCAGGTAAGCGCATCAGAAGAAGTTCTGGATAACTGACAATTCCAGAAAGGATATTATTCAGATCGTGGGCAACTCCGCTCGCCATGAGGCCAATGGCTTCCATCTTTTCTGCCCGATATAACTTCTCTTCGGTTCCCTTGCGGTCTGCGGTTTCCTGTATTAGCTTTCTCGTTCGTTCTTCAACCCGCTGCTCTAATTTTTTATTGAGAAAAAATGTATATCCAGTAAATACAACCAAGAGACAAATCAAAAGGATGAGTAACAACACCGTCGGCCAATGTTCACGAACAGCATCCGCTAAAGACATTTCACCGACATACTTTTTATACAGACTCAGGTGCCACTCTTTCAAGAGATTATAAATCGGTTGATAATCATGTGGCTCCGTCCAACCATTGATGTTTGCTGCTTGAGCCGCTTGACTAGAGGAAGGCATACTTAACAGAGCATGAGCTACGTTATTTCTTAGTTGATCTGTTGTGTGAGAAAGTGCTGCAAATGGCCATTCCGGGTAGAGCCGGGTACTGAGAAAATAATTAAATTTGTCCTTTTTGGTTTGTCTGTTTAAGACCTTCACGTCAGAAAGTAGAATCTTCCCTTCTTCTGCCATTTCTTCAAGAGTGTCTGTTCGTACCGTACCAGCATCGGCGGTGCCATTGAGAACCGCCGTAACAACTGCATCATGGGTTCCGGCAAATTTTAGCAATCTCAAATCGCGATCTGGTCTGATCCCCTGCGCATGAAACTCCCGCCAGGCAGCAAGCCACCCGCCCAGTGAATCCTGATCGACCGCCCAGAATGATTTCCACATAAGATCTTTAAGGGTATTGATATCACTGCGCTCTGAACGGGTGAAAATGACCCCACCAAAAACCTGTTGCGGGGCGTCTCCGTGAAGATTAACCATTGTCGCGACCCGGGTTAATCCATGATCGGCCTCCAACAGAACATAGTAACTGCTATTGGTAATAAGAAAATCAATACTGTGAGACATTGTTGCCAAGTGGACACTTTCAAAATCAAGCGGAACGATTTCAAAGTGTTGACCCGGGATCGCCTGAGTCAAGTATTCGGCTGTCGCTACCCAGCGATTAAGAGCTTGAACCGGCCCACGCTTCGCCAGCACCCCGATTTTGATTGATTTTGTCGGCGGAAGATTCGCTGCTATTGAGTCTACTGGCAAGACAAAGCAGATAAACATCAACAAAAAACAACCCAGCAATTCCCACAGATGATTAAGAAATAAGTAAGAATTACGGGTATTGGATTGGTTCACTGCAACGTAATCCTATCTGATATGGAACAATATGATTCCTGACATAAATGAAATAGAAAAAGTCCTCTCTGAAAGTCTATCAAAAAATATCTGTTTTGCCTGTTGTCACGGCCTATTTAATTCATAATGATCAAGGCCAAAAGCCTTTTTTAAGATCAAGGAGGAGCTTAGCTGGAGTGACACTCAACCGGCCAAGTTATTTGGCGCCAGACTGGACAGGATAATTGTCGTCGAATAGACATCACCATTCCGCAAGTAAAACAGAGCTCTGTTTAGAGCGCCATCTTAAATCAAGATCCGTAAAGTGGGGAGGCTTAAACACAGAGAATCGGTACGTTTAAGTTGCTTAGAAGTCGTAATTTCTGAACAAAATAGAAGAGGTTGAACACAAGTATCCCTTACAGTCTGGCAAATAAAATCCGATCTATTTCACTTTAATCCTTCGTAAAGATTATCTCCCAGGCGGGTCATCAATTGAAAGTAAGCTTCGGGTCCTTCCGCAAGATCTGCTCCCAAAGGATCTAGGGTTCCAGTGTTTGCTCCAGTTCCTTCTATGACTGTTGCAATTAAACGTGATTCAAATTGCGGCTCGCTGAACACGCAGTTGGCACCAAGCTGCAGTATTTTCTGGCGAATTTCCCTGATTCGTTTAACTCCGGGGCGACGTTCTGGATCAATCACAATGGATCCAACCGCATTTAATCCGTAAGCTGTTTCAAAATATTGGTAGGCTGCATGAAAAACGATGTAGGGTTTCTCTTTGACTGGCTCAAGCAAGTTTTTAAGGTTTTGATCCAAGCGTTCAAGTTTTTTAACTAACTCTGCGGCATTAGCCTGATACCGGGAACGGTGGATCGGGTCAATCTCCGATAACGTAGCGCCTGTTAAAAGTACAATCTGTTTCGCCAGAGCCGGATCGAGCCAGAGATGTAAATCTGCATTTTTAAGCTCCCCGTCCTGATGATTATGTGTGTGCGTTGGTTTTTCCCAGGTATCACTCTGCCGTTTAGTGAGCAGATATTTTTCCAATTGTTCTGCCAGCTCAAGTTGCTGGGCTTTATGGCCGAGCGTTGATAATGGCTTCTCCAGAAAACTTTCCAGGTCATGTCCCACCCAGACAACCAAATCCGCCTGTGCTAATGCTTTAGCTTCAGAAGGACGCAGAACATATCCATGCGGAGAGCCACCCCCTTTAACCAACAACAGCGGTTTACCAACTCCCTGCATCACCCCAGCAACCAATGAGTGTAACGGTTTGATACTGACAACAACCTTTGGAGCGGGTGAATCCGCTGCCCAGACAGGGGAAAGGGGGCAACAAAACAGCAAACAGGCAAAGTATATTTTTTTCATTATGGAGACTCCCAGTTTTACGCAACGTAAATAGGTTGATCTTTTTGTAATGTTATAATATAACAACTAAAGAATCAAGTGACTGAGGAAAATATTTATGACCATCCATGAAAATCTACAATTTATTTCTACCGATCATGACCACCAGAGTTGTGTTGCCGGAGCCATAAAAAATGCGGAACAGATCTGTCAGCAACAGGGACAGCGGTTTACCGCAATTCGACGCCGGGTATTTGAGCTGGTCTGGCAGCAGCACAAACCGATTGGCGCGTATGAAGTTCTGGAAAAGCTGCAACAGGATAGCCGTGCTGCACCACCAACGGTTTACCGGGCGCTCGATTTTCTTCTGAGTTTAGGGTTGGTTCACAGAATTGCCTCTCTCAATGCTTATGTCGGTTGTGTCCACCCGGAATATCCCCACGATGGGCAGTTCCTGATCTGCGAATCCTGTAAAGCCTATGCAGAGCTTGATGCAGCTTTAATCACGACTGCTATCGAACAGAGCGCAAGTGATGCTGACTTTGAAGTTCATCAGCATACGGTGGAGATTATGGGTCTGTGCCCCCATTGTCGAGTGAAACTTAGTCAGGAGGGAGAAAATGGCTAGGAAGGTGCAACCACTCCTTGAAGTTTCCAGCGTCAACCTTGAGCTAGGGAAACGACTCCTGCTTGAAAATATCAACTTCAAGATCGGCCAGGGGGAAATATTAACGATTATCGGCCCGAATGGTGCGGGAAAAACGACTCTGCTCCGGGTAGCTCTCGGTCTGCAGAAACCGACTTCTGGAACGGTTGACCGGCAACGGGATATATCAATTGGATACATGCCGCAACGGTTACATCTTGATCCCACCTTCCCTTTGACAGTGAAACGTTTTTTAGCGTTGGCCTGTAAAAATAATATTGAGAGAGTACAGTCCCTGGTAGCCGAAGTGGGGGCGACACATGTTATCGAATCGGCGATGCAGACTCTTTCCGGCGGCGAACTACAACGCGTTCTGCTAGCTCGCGCCTTAGTCCGCGAACCAGATCTTCTGGTTCTCGATGAACCGGTTCAGGGTGTTGATGTCCATGGGCAGGTTGAGCTTTATCAGTTGATTTCTCGCATCCGCGACCAACGCGGCTGTGCCGTATTGATGGTCTCCCATGATCTCCATCTGGTGATGGCGGCAACTGATCAGGTTCTTTGCCTGAATCGACATATCTGTTGTAGTGGAACCCCTGAATCGGTCACCAATGATCCGGCCTTTGTGGAACTCTTTGGCCCAGCAGCAGTTCAATATATGGCGGTTTATGTCCACGATCCAACCCATCATCATGACCAATGCGTAACCTGCGGCAGGAGAACTTCAAATGATTGATGATTTTTTATTGCGGGCGTTATTAGGTGGTTTGGGGGTTGCTTTGGTCGCTGGACCTTTTGGCTCTTTTGTGGTGTGGCGACGGTTGGCTTACTTTGGAGATACGTTGGCTCATTCTGCACTCCTCGGAGTCGCTCTGGGTTTTATGCTGCATATCAATCTCACCGTTGGAATCATTGTTATCTGCCAGCTTCTTGCGATTTTGCTGTTTCTGAGTCAGCAACAGCGTCAATTGGCCAGCGACACCATGCTGGGTATTTTTGCCCACGGAGCACTGTCTCTCGGGTTGGTAGCATTGGCATTTATGGAGGATGTCAGAATTGACCTGGTGGCTTACCTGTTTGGTGATATCCTGGCAATCAGTAATACTGACCTTGGCTGGATTTTTGGCGGTGGTGGTATCGCATTGGCTCTCTTGATCTGGCTTTGGAAACCGTTGCTGGCAATCACCATCCATGAAGATCTGGCTCGGGTTGAAGGGATCCCGGTCGATCGGATCAACTGGATGTTTCTGGGTCTAATTGCCTTGATCGTTGCGGTGATGATGAAGGTAGTCGGGATGTTGCTGGTGACAGCTTTACTCATTATCCCTGCTGCCACGGCACGACGTTTTGCAGGAAATCCTGAAATAATGGCATTACTTGCCAGTTTGATTGGTTGTTTAGCGATCTGTGCTGGTCTTTATGGCTCTTTTCAGTGGGACACCCCAACCGGGCCGACGATTGTAGTTGCTGCCTGTTTGATATTTATGTTGGGTTTGTTGCTGCCAAAAAAAACTATTGGCTGATCGGCGCAAAGAGCTCCTTGAGAGTCCCCACATAAATACGAAACAAAGGTTATGTCCTTCGACCTTTTTTTATCAGTAAGGAAAAAGCTATCAGCAAGCATGCAATTGAAGCATAGAAACTCCAGCGAGGAGGACTCTGTTGGAAATAAAATGCCAAAGCCAGCCAGAACAATAACCAACCCAATGTTTGCAAGTAGCCACCAATGCGATCCAGCAGGTAACGTCGATCGGCTGATGACATCCGCATGACCAAATCACCCTGATCGGCCAGATCGACCACCCGGCGCATTTTTGTCACTGTCAATGGGAGTTGCATGAATTCCTGCTTGACCCGATCAAAGATCGCTCCATCTTCACCCAGCGCCCGGGTCAGATTCTGTTTAAGAATTGGCAGAATATCCTTAATCCCGTTAAAGTTTTTGATATATTGAGTTCCCAGCCCCTCAATCAAAGAGCTGACCCGCATGACATAAATGACATCCTGGGGCAATTTGAAGGGCTGATCATTGAGAACATTGAGAATTCCAAAAGCGAGTTCCTGCATACTTGAGGCATCCAGATGATCACTATCAAAAATATCGAAAAGACCTTCTGCAATAACGCTTAAGTTTCGCGGGTCAGATTCTTCAGTCAAAATTCCCATTTTCCGGATTGCGCTGACAAGCATGTCAAAATCGCGTTCATAAGCCGCCTTAACGGCATAAATCATCGCCTGCCGCATTGTATGAGGAATCCGGCTGACCATGCCAAAATCGAGAAGAATCAGCTCCCCGGAAGGACTGACCAATAAATTACCGGGATGAGGATCAGCATGAAAATAACCCTTGACCAGCATCTGTTCGGTATAAAATAGAACCAGTTGCCGCATTAACTTTTCAAAGCCACCCTCCAATTGGGAAACCGCTGCAACATCATCTATTCGACAGCCCTCTTCAAAACTCATGACCAGCGCCGAATCACTGGAATACTGTTTGTAAGGCTTAGGGAAGCGGATATCCGTATGAGCATAAACCTGGCTGAAATGTTCCAGATTAGCCAGTTCCTGCTGCATGCTGACTTCCTGAAGAATAACCTGGGTAAAGGCTTGCAGAACAGATTCAATAGAATGACGGGTCTGGTCGGTAAACAGTTGTTGAAACAGCTTCAAAAATAGGTTTAGGAGGAGGATATCAACCCGCACTTGTAACTGAATGTTATGGCGCAACAGCTTAACTGCAACAATATCACCAGAACTTTTGATGCAAGCCTTGTGCACCTGACCGATCGAGGCACTTGCTAACGGCTGATCTTCAAACCAGTCAAAAACTTCCGGATCGGGAAATGAACGCTTAAAAACTATTCGCTGGTGGCGCTTATTCATGGTCGGCATACGATCATGTAACTGTCGCAAAGCATCCAGATAGGTCTGGTCAAAAAAGTCCGCACGGGTCGCCAGAACCTGTGCCAGCTTGAGAAAGCTGGCTCCGAGAGAGCGGATGTTATTAACCAAGCCCTCTGGTGATAATGGATGCCAGAAAAGCCAGCGTTTCTTCCTGCGAAAAAGGAGAAAAACCGTCACCAAAAAACGAAAAACCGCGTAACTCCGCCAGGGGCTACAAAGACGAAAAAAAAGTAGGATCCGACCAAACAAATCAGTGATCCAACTCTTTTTTAAATTCTTCCAGATCAGCTTTTGTCACCAGATCCAGATCAGCAACCACATCTTTAAGGATATCCTTCATCATCTCCTTGAATGATTCTTTCTCTTTTTCACCCCGTTGAGCCAGATCATCAAAAAAACCTTTGGCATTGTCTTCAGCTTTTTTCTGCCAGTCCTTCATTTCCTCACTATTTTTTTCCAGCTTTTCTTTCACCGCCAGGGCACTACCAAGAGCAACATAAAAGAGCTGTTCCAACTTTGTATCCATTATTTTCTCCAATGTTGGGGTTGAAAA
>JASFYS010000062.1:0-11510 GCA_045047095.1 Desulfuromusa sp.
TCCTACAAGGCGTAGTGGTTTTTCAGGGGCGAAGGCCTACATATAGTAGGTCGAGATCCTGAAAAACCGCTGCAACACCGGAGGTCGGACTTTTTGCGATGCCATCTTAATTAGAATTAAAATGAAGTATAACACCAATCATCATAACTACAAAAGTGTCCATAGTGGATAGCGACACTTTAGGTGTTGATTGACTTAAAAATTGAATCACAATAAAGTTTACGAGAAATAAAACTGCTGAATTTTGAGGTCAATATGAATATTCATTCCTTACAACATGTTCCGTTCGAAGGACTTGGGAGCATAGAAGCGGCTTTAAAAGCCGGCGGGCACAACCTGTCCAGTACCCATCTCTATAAGAACCAGCCGCTTCCCTCGATCGAAGAGATTGACTGGTTGATCGTCATGGGCGGCCCGATGGGGATTTATGACGAAGTTGATTATCCCTGGTTGAAGCCAGAGAAAGAATTTATCCTCCAGGCCGTTAAAACTGGGAGGATTGTCCTCGGAATCTGCCTTGGTGCGCAGCTGATTGCTACTGTCCTGGGCGCTAAAGTTTATAAAAATCGACACAAGGAGATCGGCTGGTTCACTATCGACCGAAGTCCAGAAATAGACACAACCATCCTCTCCTCTGCATTTCCTGAACAAGCTGAAGTCTTTCATTGGCACGGTGACACTTTTGACGTTCCGGCTGGAGCAAAACTGCTCGCGTCCAGCAGAGCCTGTCGCTTTCAGGGATTTATTCTGAACGACCGGGTAGTGGGGTTACAATTTCATCTTGAAACAACCCCTGAGTTGGTTCAACAATTGATCAGCAATTCAGCTGATGAACTTGATGGCTCCCCCTATGTTCAATCAGAACAAGAGATGCTTGAAAACCCACAGAGATTTCTTCGAATTAATCAAATCATGGCAGCAATGCTGGAATCTTTAGAGAAAAGTCAGACCTAATCGATGAGAAAATTTGCCAATTTTTTTCTACTTCTTTATTTCAGTTCCGCGGTATTCAGCATTACCAACGAGCTCGCACGCCTGTTTTTGTCAATGTCATTTCTCTCTGGATTAGATCAATTCAGCTGGGCTATCTGTATCTTCTGTGGCAGCATTGTCTATTTCAGCCTTGCATTTAATCGACACCTGCTAAAAATTATTCTGATGCCGCTCTTCATCTGGCTGTTCTGGGGACTGGTCGGCAACTGGCCGCTGCAAAATATTGCCGGTGAGTATGCCCGACTTTACGCGGCCTGCGGACAATTACTCCTCGGCTTTTTGATGTTGAAACTGAATCAACGGATCAATAACAAAAGCCTCTTATTCGTCCAGAGTCAGTTTGTTGGGCCGGCATTCAGTGGTCAAAATCTGCTGCGCTTTTGCCTGGTCAACATTCTGGTGTTACCTGTAGCACTTGTACTGATCAGCTATTCTTTCATTGATACTCTGATTGAAACCAAGACCGCCGGATTTGTGCAACTGCAACCCAATGGTTTGTACATGACGGAGCGAATCTACCAACAGAATGATAAACAGATTCGACTGACAGGGATGATTCATCTTGGTCAGGAAGATTATTTCCTGGATCTGATGGATTCAATTCCCGGAGAACGAACCCTCATCCTGGCAGAAGGGGTCCGCGATGCAGAGGGGTTGATGACAGAACACTTCAACTATGGAAAGATTGCTGATTTGCTGGGGCTGACATCGCAGGAAAAGGTTCGTTTTCAAGGCAACCCGATTGAAGCAGCTGAGCTTGATCAAGCAATAACCAGCACCACAGATATCCCAGACATTCTACAGGCTGATATCGATCTGAAACAGTTTGACCCCCGCACGCTGGAGGTTCTTAATGCCCTGGCAAAGTATGTCTTAAATGCCGGATCACTCACCAGCGGATATTTTGAATTTAACCGCTGGGCTCAGAATCATGTCACTCCCGATATTAATCGTATTATCATGGATGATCTCATCGGTAAACGAAACCGCTCCGTCATCAGCTACCTGCCAAAGGCTTTGAATAAGTATGATACGGTTATTATTCCCTGGGGGGCTCTGCATATGAAAGGGATTGAAAAGGCCGTGCTGGAAAAAGGATTTCAACTTAAAGGGGAGCAGAAACGGCTGAGTATCGATTTTCTCCTGCTGCCCTACGGGCAATTATGGAAGAATTTAACGGGAGGAGAAAACACCAGGTTGTTCAGTTAATCAGCAAAGTTACAAGTAAATTTGTGATCAACTAAAAAGGGACTCACAGCTCAATGCCGTAAGTCCCTGATTTGTATGGCTCCCTTTGCTGGGCTCGAACCAGCGACAATCTGATTAACAGTCAGATGCTCTACCAACTGAGCTAAAAGGGAATAGTGTGTTGCGGAGAGGAAATATAGGAAATTGCCCCTCCGCTGTCAAGCCTTTTTTGGGTGGTTCGATTAACCACCTTTTTTCAAATTATTGAGAACCAGCTTGGCTACCGCCTTAAGGGTTTCAAAGACACCTTCACCAGTCATGGCGCAACCTTCAAGCTCTGGAACCTTGCGTGGGTTCAGTAAATTTCTCAGCTCCTCCACCGAACTGACGTTGGGAAGATCCCGTTTATTGTATTGAATAACAAACGGAATTTTTTCGAGATCAAAACCCTGTTCCTCAAGGTTATCTTTGAGGTTTTCCAGACTTTCAATATTGGCATCAAACCGCTCTTCCTGTGAATCGGCAACAAAAACAACGCCATCAACGCCCTTGAGAATTAATTTACGGGAGGCATCATAAAAGACCTGGCCTGGGACCGTATAGAGATGAAATCTGGTTTTAAAACCACGGATTTCCCCCAATGCCAAAGGCAAAAAATCGAAAAACAAGGTGCGCTCGGTTTCCGTCGCCAGCGAGATCATCTTCCCCTTGGATTCTTCTGCCGTCTTTTGATAGATATACTGAAGATTAGTAGTTTTCCCACAGAGTCCAGGACCGTAGTAAACAATCTTGCAATTAATTTCACGTGAAGCGTAATTTATAAAAGACATCCTGCAAAGCCCCGATCAGTTGAAGAGATTGTCAATATCGTCGTCAGTAATTTCAGCAAATGGGCTGGAAGCATCACCAGAAGCTACTTCCTGCTCCGTTCTGTTCACCAGATCTTCAAAGACAATGGCAAGCTCATTACTGGCCTTTTTAACCCTTAAGCGGACTAAACCAAGGGAACTGCGTTGATCAAAAATCACCACAAGAATCACTCGCCCGCCAATAATAGAGATATGAATATTATCTTTTTCACCTTCATGGAACAGGATAGAAAATTCTTTTTCACCAATAAGCTTGGCCAATCCACCTGTAGCTGCAATATTCCCTGCCGTCAGAGATGCGAGACTGGTCGTATCCAGATTTGCAGTTTCGCCGGTTGCAGCAATCAGCTGACCATTTTTATCCACCAGAAAAATGACTTTTGAATTTGATTCGCGCAGTAGTCTTTCCAGCAGCAACAGAATCCGCTGGTACTCTTCATCGTACATGACCAGGGAAGATTGGGGACCAAGCATGTGGCACTCCTTTTAGAATAATAATCTAACGATTCTATATATCATTTAAAAAGACTCATATCAAGAAACTAATCATTTATTTTTAAAATTAACTCATTTTTATCACAACTGAACTCCAGCCATCTGTTGACTTGTTATAAAAAATCCTCTACTTATTTCATTACAATATGTGCCCGCCGGAAATACATGACCGGCACAAGAGCCGCTGCATTGGAAGGGATCTGGCTTGAAAAATTCACTGCAACTTCCCGCGGGACTCCGCCGCTGGAAAAACAGTAACATGAGAACTCGACAGTTTGAGGGCTTTGAATACTCACTACTGGAGGATTGTGATAATGCTTATCGCTTCACCGCTATCGCGACTGTCGGCAAGATAGAATCAATTTTCCACCACTTTTGTCGCTTTCTTCCTGATGAATCTTTTTTTATCCTTGAGTACTACCCGGAAGAAGTGCTGCTTTCACGGCCAAGCGGAGACAATGAGCGCCCTATTCCTTCGGTCTTTTACTCACCTTACCTCGAAACTGATCTCATCCTGAGAAATATTGCACCATATCTGGCGCGCATGATCCACGATGGCTTTGTTGGATTTGGCATAGCAAATAACCGCAAAGGATTAGAGTTTTTCTATTCCGAAGAAAAAGTGCTCACTTTCTTTACTGACAATCATTTACGCTTGAGTAATTTTCTCCATCAGAACGAGATCCCATACCGTAACAATCTGGTTCTCCCGGCCGACTTTGGCCACGATCATCTTTCTTTACTGGGACTGCCACAAAATCTGCTCCCGGAATCGCTACTCCCCTTTGCTCACAACGAACTTGATGCGACAATTTTCTGCCGGGAACTGATCGAACAGCTTGATATGTACCAGGTTGAAGAAGGGCTGTCTTTTTTTCTAACCCGTAAAGAGCAGGGACAGATTGAAGAATTAATCAAATCAAAACTTCCAAACCATGAATTCTCTGAGGTTGAATTTGGCGGATTGTTACTGGACTGGAGTGATTTTGTGACCGAATGTGAACATACTTTTGATGGTGACTTGTGGGAGTACAAGCAGGGTCTCCTTATTCGTGACACTATTCAATTAGTCATTGAAATAGCTCCAAAACTCTTGGCCGATAAAATTCTTTCAATTATCTCTGAACCCGATAACATTTTTAAAAAAATTCTGACCGACCGCCGCAAACGTCTTGATCCACCCGCGGAGATGAAGTTAAGACAAAAGCGCTTCTGGTACCATGGAATGGTTCGAAACCAGGGCAGAGATTTACGCCGTGACCTGATTCGATCTGGCTGGTTTAAGGGTTAATATGTTATTGATTCTTGCTGCGGCACCGCTGGAAACAAGTCTGCTGCGTAAAAATATGACCACCACGCAAATGCTCCGCTGCGGGTCAGTAAAAATCTTCATGGGAGAGCTACGCGAACAACAGATTCTCCTTTGCCATGGCGGAATCGGCCAAGTTAATATGGCGATACAACTGACTCGGCTTCTGAGCGAACACCCCCCCGTGGCAGTTTTTCTCTGCGGTTGTGGCGGAAGTTATCCCAACAGCGGTCTGCAAATTGGTCACCTGGCTTTGGCAAAGGATGAAATCTTTGGCGATCTTGGGGTTGCTACGGCAAATCAATTTATCCCGCTGGATCAACTTGATTTGCCACAAAACCCACAGTTGGCACCAATCATCCAACAATCATTTCCCCTCAATCCTGATCTGCTCAAATGGGCACAAGAGATTCTTCCAAATACGGTTTGTGGAACATTTGTCACTGTCAATCGCTGTAGCGGTACCACCGCTCTGAGTATTGAATTGCAGCACCGAACCGGGGGGATTTGTGAAAATATGGAAGGGGCAGCAGCGGCACAGGTCTGTGCAGCATTCGATATCCCTCTTTTGGAGTTACGCGGCATTTCCAACCCGACCGGAACCCGCGATACGCGGCAATGGGATATTGGTCGCGGCGCAGAAGCAGCCCAATCAGGAATTCTGGAGCTACTCGAAAACTGGCTCGCTGAATAAAGATAATAAGTTAACAACTTACGGGAGAACAATGCGACAACTAAGCTTGGGCTATTCACCCTGCCCGAACGATACATTTATTTTCTATGGACTGATTCATGGAAAGGTTACCTGCCCAGGAGTCAATTTTACCGCACAGCTTGAAGATGTAGAAACCCTCAATCAGCTGGCTCTGAAGGGTCAACTTGACCTGACAAAAATCTCGTATCATGCCCTTGGTTATCTGCGTGAGAACTATGTCTTATTGCATAGTGGTGGCGCTCTTGGCAGAGGCTGTGGTCCCCTGGTTATTGCCAAACAGAAGACTTCGATGGCAACACTGCGGGGTAAAAAAATAGCCATTCCCGGACAACTCACGACCGCCAATTTATTGTTACAGCTCCACTCTGAGGGCTATGAAGACGTCCTGATTCTCCCCTTCGATCAAATAATGGCTGCAGTAGAACAGGGGAAAGCAGACGCCGGTGTTATCATTCACGAATCACGCTTTACCTATCAGCAGCACGGCTTAGAACAGATTCTCGACCTGGGTCAATGGTGGGAAGAAGAGAGTGGGTACCCGATTCCGCTGGGAGGTATTCTGGCAAGAAGAACTTTGGGGGGAACATTGATCAAAAATATCGATTCAGCTCTGCGCCAGAGCATCGAATATGCTTATGCTCATCCTCAAGAGCCTCAGAACTATATCAAACAGCATGCTCAGGAATTAGATGACAATGTAATTCGCAATCACATTGATCTGTACGTTAATGAATTCTCCCTTGATTTAGGGAATGAGGGGGTTCAGGCAGTTAACAGCTTGCTCCGTCGTGCCGAAGAGCGAGGAATCATCCCCCGATGTGAATTGCCTTTGTTCATTGAATGATGCACTCGCAAAAACTGATTAGATGGCTAAGCAAAAATTTCGTCCCACAAGGCGTAGTGGTTTTTCAAGGACGAAGGCATACAGATGGTATGTCGAGGTCTTGAAAAACTGCTGCAACACCGTGGAGCGGACTTTTTGCGACGCCATCATTGAATAGTAGGGGCGAACCTATGTGTTCGCCCTTTTTAAAGGCAAACACATAGGGACCCTACACCGAGCCAATATGGACAGCCTTGATAAATTTGGCCTTGACCGCATTATTGATTTTTTGCAGCGTTTCTTCATCCACCAGCGAATCGACCGAAAAGACCACCATTGCCTCACCAGCTTTCTCCTGCCGACCAAGACTCATATTACCGATATTCACGTTTGCCTCTCCAAGAATCGTCCCGATTTTACCAATCAATCCCGGACGATCCTGATAGTTGATCACCAGCATATGATCTTCAGGCTGGAAATCGATGGCAAAATTACGCATCTTGACAATCTTAGGGGTTCCTTCAAACAAAGTTCCGGCAATAGTTCGACTCCCCTTGTTACTTTCCAGAGTCAGGGTAATCAAGCTTGAAAAGGAGTCTGTTGCAGTGGAACGGACCGATTCAACATCGATTCCCATCTGCCGGGCAATCAAGCTGGCATTGACCATATTAACTTCCTGATCGGAACAATGATTCAACAAAGCTGCCAAACCACAAACACTCAACGGAGCGCAATCAAAACGTGCCAGTTTACCGTTGTAGGTAAAAGTGATCTTGTTGGGATTGGGGGGAGCCAACTGGGAGATAAAATTGCCCAGGATGGAAACCAATGCCATAAACGGTTTCATATGCTCCATCTGATCAGGGTCAAAACGGGGGATATTGACAGCATTGGTCAAAGGATGGCCATCAACGTAGTTAATAATTTCCTTGCTGACATCTACGGCAACATTCTTCTGAGCTTCAAATGTATTGGCTCCCAAATGCGGGGTGACCAGCATATTGGGGTGGGCGATCAGCTTTTTCAGCATATCTGTTGTTGGTGGTTCCTGACTCCAGACATCAAACGCCGCACCACAACACTTACCGCTTTCCAACGCAGCAAGCATCGCTTCTTCATTGATAAGGCCGCCACGAGCACAGTTGATAATAATCACACCGTCCTGCATCCCCTCAAAGTGCTCAGACGAAATCATATTATTGGTTTCTTCTGTTTTGGGAGTATGAATGGTGATGATATCGGAAAAACGGATGATATCTTCCAGCGGGAGGAGTTTGACACCAAAATCATCAGCCCGCTTTTCAGAGATATAAGGATCATAAGTAATCACGTCGGCCTCAAAAGCTCGACATCGTCGTGCGACCCGGCCCCCGACTTTACCCAGGCCGATGATTCCAACAGTTTTTCCTTTTAATTCACGCCCGGTAAAAAGTGCCCGTTGCCAATGGCCACCTTTTAAACTGCTGTTCGCTATCGGCACATTGCGACAAAGAGACAGCATAATCGCCATCGTGTGTTCAGCTGCTGAGTTAACATTGCCATAAGGGGCATTAACAACAATGATTCCCTTACTGCTGGCAGCATCAACATCCACATTATCGATTCCCACTCCAGCACGAGCAATAATCTTCAGCTTATGGGCGTGGTCAAGCAAAGCTTTATCAACCAAAGTTCCACTCCGGGTAATAATCGCCTCGTAAGCACCAATAATTTTATGTAATTCTGGAACTGACAACCCCAGTTTTTTATCAATTTGAATGCGCGGATCTTCATTGAGTGGCAACAAACCACTGTCGGCAATTTCATCAGTAATCAGAACTTTCATCTTGAACCTTTCTATTGATACACATATTTTCGCTATAAAACTTGACTGGAGCGGTGGGATTTTATGACCATAGCGAGTCCATGTCAATGTTGATCAACACCGATAAAATCAGGGAAGAAGTTTCACCTCATCAAGATAAAGTATGCGGGGATGATTGAGCTTGCCAACAAATAGACCCATACCGGCAATATGGGTCAAATCCAATGAACGATTCTTGGGAGCCTGAGCAACTTTTGCTAAAGAAACCTCAAGGTGATTCCATCCGGGGGTGAGATCAAAACTGGTGTTGAAACGGTCACTATAAGTATTGTTGTGCTGCTGATCATGGATTCGATAATATAGCTGCATGGGTTCCGGATCCGGATTGAACACCTGTAAACTGACCGCACGATAAGCACTCCAATCACGGGGAAAATCTTTAAGACCACCACCTGAATACCTTTGAGTCGTGAACTTAATTTTGAGTGATGAATTTCCGGCAAAATGAATTTCATGGTTGATCTTGCGTCTGGCACTACCACTCCAGCGAGTTTTCTCGAATGGGGTCTCAAACCCCGACAAAAGTGGAAACTGTCTCCAGGCAATCACATCATCCACAAGAATCTTGCCAACCGGGAATAGACTCCACAGAGCTATAAATAAAATGGGAACTTGCAAAAACTTCAGTTGCCAGGTGGAAACGGTCTTTCTCGATTCAGCAAAAAAGACCACACCAACAGCAGCGCCAACAAGATCATTTCCCAAGTCCTGCCATGCCGCCTCGCGCCCAATTTGAGATTGGATTAATTCAGTGAGCCCACCGAGCACAAAGGCAAGAATGACAACCTCAAATAAATGCCGTTTAAAAGACTGATCTGATCGCCAGACAACATAAAGATAAGCCCAGAGGGCAAAACAAAATAGATGTCCCGCCCCCCAAACATAACGGAAGCTACGAAAAGAATTATAATCAGGGCCACCGACAAATAAAAAAACAGCGCCGCACAAGGCCAAGCTTCTTAGTATGTATTGTTGTTTTCTACCCAAACTTTTCATCCGCCCAAGTCTGTAAAGAAATCCGACACTTGCAGAGGCAACCAAATAATTCGTATATCAACTTAAAATATTTCTTCCTTAAAGTGGAAGATGAAAATTATATTTCAAAAGAAAAAAACCTATATTCCAAGGGGTTATCTGTAGAAATAATTGGGTAGAGAAACGAACTCCATCATGATAGCTTCAAAGGTATAATATTTGCAAATACTCATAGCTTGTGAGATAATTCGCCAAGTTGAGAATGTTTCAACGATTAGTTTATCGTTTGACTTCAGGCGAGGGGGAACTCTAGTTGGAACCCAAGGAGTATCCAAATGGAAAGTCGAGTTCAGTACAGTCCAGTGAGATCCTATCAGCGCTTTAAAGCTGCAGATCGCGCACTGGTTCTGGTCAACCCAGGACCAGAAGCACTTCCCTTTCACATTATGGATATCAGTGAGGGAGGCCTCTCTTTTCGTTACCTTGGACAAAAGCTGAAACGTTCGGATATCAAAAAGATCAGCCTTTATCATAATGATAAATTAATTGTTGATGATCTCCCGATTAAATCAGTTTCTGATTATCGCCTGCGTGACAACATGGTTCCCGTCCGCAGAGGGAGTATCCGTTTTAAAGAGTTGGATCCTGAAAAATTGAGCAACCTCGAGGCATTTATTCAAAGTTTTGCCAAGGCTCCATTACCGATTAAATAATTCCCCTCTCAAAATCAGCTCCAAAATCTAAAGCCACTCGTAATAAATACGGGTGGTTTTTTTAGTTTGCGACAACAACTAGGGGTCTGCCCTCTGGTCTATCCCCGGACAATTCCAGCCAGCGCAGTAGGAGCTGCCTCTAGGCTGCGAATGGGCAGACGGAAATATCTTCGCGGCTCGAAAGCCGCTCCTACCATACAACAATCATCCAAACCATTAAAAAAGGGGAGAACCATTCTAAATGGTTCTCCCCTTTTAGCAAACTATTTTTCAGAAAGAATTATTTCTTTTGTTTTCTTCTGTAGAAAGCTAGCCCAGCCAGACCGGAACCGAGAAGAATTAGGGTTGCTGGTTCTGGTACAGGAGCTGTGGTTCCTTGACCCATCAAGTTATCATTACCACATCCCATAGTGAAATGAGAGTAAAAATCCTGTTCTCCACCAAGGAATGAAAGATCAAAACCCGTCAGAGCATAATGCGTACCGCCTGCAAATCCAGTATCAGTAACAACCCCAAAAGAAAAAGAACCGCTAGCAAACCCTGATCCAGCAGATACATATTGCCATGGGCTAGAACCTTCATTAGCTGCATAGTAAGTTGTTCTCACCTGAGAATCACTATTCAAAGACAGAACTGCATATTTCATTGAGTCGAAATCTAGATCAAATACGTAATTATATCCATAGCTATTACTTACCTCATTAAACCCAACAGTACCGTCAATATTACCAAAAGCTGGAGAAGCGTCACCTGTGGAGATAAAGATATCACCAGATGAGTATTGAGAATAGCCACTAACTCCATTCCGGAAATCAAAACCACCAACCATTGACAAGTTATTACCCTCCAAGAAGAAACCTTCAAGATCCCAAACTTGTGAGTTCGTCATCCCTGGCTCCGTTTCTTGATCTTCACCACCTTGTCCAGATACGGAATAGCCATTTCCATCCCAAATAGTAATATTTGAAGCAAAAGCCGGCAGGGCAACAAACATCATCAATAAAACTAAAAACATCTTTTTCATCGTTTTTCCTCCTAAGTTATTTATTTTCACATTCATAAAAGCAAGAAGGGAGCCAAAAGGCACAACAAAGACCACTTTAGTGAAAATTCGAAAGCACACTCAACAAAACCTATATTAAAACATACAGTTAAAAACTTTCGATGAGTATAGAATTTGTCATCTTAATATTTAACTTTTTGCAAAAACCGATAATTCAGCACACAGCCTTCACACTTGTCGGTTTTTCTTACACAAAAGTCAGACAAAAGCAGCATCCTATCTCCATATGTAAACTTTTCCGACACCTATCAACCGTTCTTTTGCTCAAACTCTTCCATAAATCCTGCCAGTTTCTCCACCCCAACCAGTGGCATGGGATTATAGATCGAAGCACGAATGCCACCGACATTGCGGTGCCCTTTAAGAGCATAGAGACCAACAGCTTCAGCTTCTTGCAAGAATTGGGCATCCAACTCTTCACTTACTGTCTTAAACGAAACATTCATGATTGAACGATGTTCAGGCTGGGCAATTCCGCGATAAAAATCACCGTTATCAATCAC
>JASFYS010000063.1:0-3914 GCA_045047095.1 Desulfuromusa sp.
CCAACCATTTTGTAACTTCACTGGGTCGCACCGCAAAACCAGGGACAGCCCACCATTTTGTAACTTCGCTGGGTCGCACCGCAAAACCAGGGACAGCCCCCGGTGGGGCTGGGGACATTCCCTAGTTTTGCTACAACTTCATCTTTGGATCCAACGCGTCACGCAGCCCGTCACCCATCAGGTTGAAAGCCAGAACCGTCAGCAGAATCATCAGTCCGGGAAAAGTCACGACCCACCAGGCGCGTTGGATAAATTCAAGAGCATTGGCCAGCATCGATCCCCATTCGGGACTCGGTGGTTGTGCGCCAAGGCCGATAAATCCAAGTGCAGCGGCATCAAGAATCGCATTTGAAAATCCAAGCGACGCCTGAACAATTAACGGTGCCAGACAGTTTGGCAGAATGGTAATAAAAATCAGCCGCAATACCCCTGCCCCACTGACCCGAGAAGCAATTACATAGTCTTTAGAGGTTTCACCGATCACCGAAGCACGGGTAATTCGGACATAATGGGGGAGGTAGGTCACCGCAATAGCAATCGAAGCATTAATCAACCCTGGGCCCAGGATCGTGACAATAGCCAGAGCCAATAGCAGACTCGGTAAAGCCATGATGATATCCACGGCGCGCATAATCAGGATATCAGTCATCCCCCGGGCATAACCAGAGACCAGGCCAATAAGAGTTCCAAGTATCAATGAAAGGGTCACAACCATCATGCCGATAAACAGTGACAAGCGCCCACCAAAAATCAGCCGGGTCAAGACATCGCGACCAACCTCATCGGTCCCAAGAGGAAACCGCCACAGACCACCATCCTACCAAGCCGGTGGGGTCAGAATATAATCACGATATTGCTCATATGGCGAATGCGGGGTCAGAAAGTTCGCAAATAACGCTGCCAGTAAAACCGCAAGAATAAAACCAAATCCGATCAGGGCGCCGCGATTTTCACAGAAATAATTCCAGAACTCCCGAAATGGACCCGGGGGAACCAACTCATCAATAACCGCTGCCTGGGCTTGATTATTCATTTTTCAACCCTCTAGCGATTATGACGGATACGTGGATTGACCACGCCGTAAAGAATATCAACAGTGAGATTAACAATAATCACCAAGCAGGCAATCAACAGAATCCCCCCCTGTACCGAAGGGTAATCACGCCGATAAATAGAATCGAGCATCCATTTTCCAACTCCCGGCCAGGAAAAAATCGTCTCAGTTAGAATTGCTCCAGCCATCAGCACCCCGACTTGTAAGCCAATAACTGTAATGACTGGGATTAACGCGTTACGCAGGGCATGGACGCAAACGACCAGAGGCATAGATAGACCCTTAGCCCGGGCAACCTGGACATAATCTTCACGTAAAACCTCCAACATTGAAGAACGGGTCATCCGGGCAATAACTGCAAGCGGGATGGTTGCCAGAACGATTGATGGTAGAATCAGATGTCGTAGTGCTGAAATAAAGGCTCCTGCCTCATCGGAGAGAAGAGCGTCTATCACCATAAATCCAGTCACTTCATCAACCCAGAATATGGCCGAAATCCTGCCTGAAACTGGCGTCCAGCCTAAACCAACAGAAAAGAGAAGGATCAGCAACAACCCCCACCAGAAGATCGGCATTGAATAACCAGTGAGGGATAACCCCATCACCGTGTAATCAGTCACCTTGCCACGCTTTACGGCCGCAATAATTCCAGCAGGAAGACCAATACAAACGGCAATGATGATGGCGCAGAAACTTAACTCCAGGGTTGCCGGAAACAGGGTGAAAAACTCCCGGATAACTGGCTCACGGGTAACAATTGAGGTGCCCAGGTCGCCGTGAAAAATACCGGACAGATAATGCCAGTATTGAACCAGCAACGGTTGATCAAGTCCCATCTGCGCCAGCAATTCAGCATGCCGGATCGGGTCAACTCCACGCTCACCAGCCATCAACTCGACCGGGTCACCAGGAATCATACGAATCAGAGAAAAGGTCAGCAATGTTACCCCGAGAAAGGTCGGGATAACAATGCTGATTCGTTTGAGTAAAAAGCTGAACATAAAGAATATCTACCCGACAAAAAAGCCGGGGAGAAAAGAAATTCTCCCCGGCTTGATGAGGTGTGTAATAACAATTACTTCAGATCAACCCCGTAGAAAATATGTCCACCGAGAGGATCAACTTTAAAGTTCTTAACATTATTTGTCATCGGCACAAACACGATAGAATGAGCAATTGTAGCCCAAGGAGCTTGCTCTTTAAACACAATCTGGGCTTGTTCATAGAGTGCGGTTCGTTTTGCCGGATCGGCAACAACCTTCGCCTTTTGAATCAAGTCTTCAAATGGTTTATAGCACCATTGGGCGCGGTTGGAACCACCAACACCATCGCAACCAAGTAATACAGCCAGGAAGTTATCCGGGTCACCATTGTCACCAGTCCAACCCAACAGCACAGCACCATCGCGATTGACGTCCTTGGAGCGCTTGAGGTACTCACCCCACTCATAAGAAATGATTTCAACCTTGACACCAACTTTAGCAAAATCAGCCTGAATAACTTCTGCCATCCGGCGGGCATTCGGATTGTAGGGACGCTGGACGGGCATTGCCCAGACCTTCATATCGAATCCATTCGGATAGCCAGCTTCAGCTAACATTTTCTTTGCTGCAACTGGATCATAGCTATCATCAACAGTGGCCTCATTGTAAGACCAGATCGTTGGTGGAATTGGGTTCTTGGCAATTTTACCGGCACCTTGAAAAACAGTGTCGATAATAGCTTGTTTATTCATTGCTTTGTTCAGTGCTTTCCGAACTTTGACATTATCAAACGGGGCAACCTTGGTGTTATAGGCAAGGTAGCCAACATTCAACCCTTCCTGCTCCATGACATTGATCTTGGGATCCGCTTGCATAGCGGCAATATCAGCCGGGTTCGGGTAAGGCATAACCTGGCACTCCCCAGCTTTCAATTTTGCATAGCGAACAGAAGCATCAGGAGTGATGGAAAACACCAGCTTATCGATTGCAGCTTTGCCTTTCCAGTAATCTTTAAAAGCAATGTAGCGAATCTGAGCATCTTTTTTGTAGCCCCTGAAAGCAAAAGGACCGGTACCGATCGGCCATTGGTCAACCTTTTCGGGAGTTCCAGCTTTCATCATTACATCAGCGTATTCTTTTGACTGGATAACCGCAAAATCCATCCCCAGATTTGCCAGCATTGGAGCTTCAGGACGGTTCAGAACAAACTTAACGGTATAGTCATCAACCTTGACGATCTCTTTCAGCAGTGCCGGCATTGACATCCCATTAAAATATTCGTAATTGCCCCCTGACACTGCATAATAAGGATTATCTTTCTTCCATTGCCGCTCAAAGGTAAAAATAACATCATCAGCATTCATATCACGGGTCGGCTTGAAATGTTTGGCCGAATGAAACTTGATCCCTTTACGCAATTTAAAAGTGTAAGCCTTGCCATCGTCAGAAACGGTCCAGCTTTCGGCCATCCCCGGTTCAAGTTCGGTTGTTCCTTGAATAAAGTGAGTTAGTCCTTCAAAAACATTTTTTGAAGTTGCATCAAAGGTGGTTCCAGCGGTGTAAAGTTGTGGAGCAAACCCTTCCGGACTCCCTTCGGAACAATAGACCAGAGTTTTGGCCTGTACCTGGCCAACAAACAGCAACAGCAGCAGAATTGGCAATAGCCGGGTCAAAAGTTTTTGCATTATCGAAGCCTCCTTTTAAAGTGTGAGACAAAACGTTAATGACGTCACTATAACTCATTAAAGCTTTGCCCAAGCAAAAAATCTATAGAGAGATCAAAAGGTTGTCAAGAGAAACCCTGTTCTATTTTTCTATTTCGCTAGTTTGTAAAGGGATTGGTCGACCAAGCAGGCGATTCCCCTCCTGCGTCACCA
>JASFYS010000064.1:0-7186 GCA_045047095.1 Desulfuromusa sp.
TTCATTTCCTGCAACGCGACACGATGGAGATTAACGGTGTCACATTTGCTGGTTGCACACTTTGGAGCGACTTTAAGCTCTTTGGTGTAGAACGGGAGGCTGAAGCCATCGCAGAAGTCCGCAGATGTTTGAGAGACTATCATGTGATCAGTTTTGACAAGAAAAAAACGCGGGTGATCGAACCAACCGACACCAAGGCGATCCATCGTAAAGATGTGATTTGGCTGCACGAGCAATTTGCCCAAAAGCCGGAAAAGCTGGTGGTCGTTACGCATCATGGCCCAAGCATTAAATCACTGCATCCTGCCTATACTGAGGATATCGTCAGCTGTGGGTTCGCGTCTGCTCTTGACGACCTGGTTGCAGCAAGCAGGGCTAACTACTGGATATCCGGTCATTCGCATTGCGCCCAGCATTTTAAAATTGGGCAGACGCAAGTTTATCAAAATTGTCTGGGATACCCCATGGAGCAGATTGATGGCTTTGATCCATGGTTGATTCTGGAGTTATGATGGATAGTAGAATAACCAGCGCCTGTCCGAATTGTCTCCGGTTGCAGCAGGAGAACGATCACCTCAAAAAGTTGTTGACTGCTCAAAATATCTCTTGGGGCGCTGAAAAACCAATCCCTAAAACAATCGCCGCCATCGAAAAACCAGTTCACAAATATTCAACTGAAGAGAAAATTGCCCTATTTCGTCGTCTTTTCTGCGGTCGTACCGATGTTTATGCGGTGCGCTGGGAATCTAAAAAAGGGGGAGCTGGATATTCTCCTGCCTGTGAGAATGAGTGGCGTGCGGGGATCTGTGGAAAACCACGCGTCAAATGTGGTGTTTGCAAACAGCGAAAGCTTCTCCCGGTCACAGATCGGGTTATCTACAATCATTTGGCTGGTCAGCATACGATCGGTGTTTATCCACTGCTTAAAGATGATCGCTGTTATTTTCTGGCGACTGATTTTGATGAATCGAGCTGGCAGGATGACGCGATGGCTTTTATGCAGAGCTGCAAAGAGTTGGAGGTTCCCGCAGCTTTGGAGATTTCGCGCTCCGGTCGGGGGGCACACACTTGGATTTTCTTTTCTGACGCTGTTTCTGCAACTGAAGCCAGAAAACTTGGTGCTGCTCTGATCAGCTATACCTGCTCCCGAACCCGACAACTATCACTGGACAGCTATGATCGCTTTTTCCCAAATCAAGACACTCTTCCGAGGGGAGGGTTCGGCAACCTGATCGCGTTACCGCTACAGAAAGAGCCGCGAGAAAAAGGGCATAGCCTCTTTGTCTCCGAAGACTTCAAGCCACATCCAGACCAATGGGCCTTTTTGGCAACACAGGTTAAGTTGTCAGCCGATGACATAGATAGCGCTATTTTACGAGCAACCGCAGGTGAACACCCGCTCGATATCTCTTTTCTCTCAGAAGAGGAGGCAAGCAAACCTTGGCAACGGACTAGCGGAGCTCAACAGAGGCTTGAAGGGCTCCTGCCAAAAGAACTCAAATGTGTTTTGGCGGATCAGATTTATCTTGAGAAAACTGCTTTACCTCAGCCGTTGACCAATCGTTTAATCCGCTTGGCTGCTTTTCAGAATCCAGAGTTCTATAAAGCTCAGGCGATGCGAATGCCCGTCTGGAATAAACCTCGAGTTATCGGTTGTGCCGAAAACTTTCCACAGCATATTGGTTTACCAAGGGGCTGCTTGGATAAGTTGCAGCAGCTTCTAGCAGATCACGATATCGGTTGTGAGTTGCAGGATGAACGTACCGAGGGAATTTCGGTCAAAATAAAATTTACTGGCCTGTTACGCTCAGATCAAAAACAGGCATTAAAAGAAATGTTGAAGCATGATGCCGGTGTGCTTTGTGCGCCGACTGCTTTTGGTAAAACTGTTACGGCTGCAGCCATACTTGCCAGGCGCAAGGTCAATACTCTGATTTTGGTTCATCGTACCGAATTGCTTCGACAGTGGCAGGAACGTCTACAAGTGTTTCTGGATTTTTCAAAAACGGAACTCGGTGTCCTTGGTGGGGGCAAGAAAAAACTGTCAGGTCAAATTGATATTGCCGTCATGCAATCACTGTCGCGTCGGGAGGATTTGCCGGAGATTCTTGGTCAATACGGACAGGTTATTGTTGACGAATGCCACCGAATTTCTGCTGTCACCTTTGAGGGAATCTTAAAACAGGTGAAAGCCCGATATGTCCTAGGTTTGACAGCAACGCCGTTCAGGCGAGATGGGCATGATCCGATTATTTTTATGCAATGTGGACCAATTCGACACCGTGCTGTTGCGGCAGAAACTGCCCCCAGTAATTTAAGGGTTTTCCCCCGGGCACTTTTGGCTCCGACAATACCCGCCGATGCACAGATTCAAGAGGTATTTCACCTTTTGGTTACTGATGAATTACGTAATCAGCGTATTGTGTTGGATATTCTTACTGCCTATGATGAGGGTCGCAAAGTTCTTGTTTTGACCGAGCGAACTGAACACCTGAGCCTTTTACATGGGATGGTCGCCGCAAAAGCTGATAATTGTTTTATTATGCATGGTCGGTTATCAAAAAAACAACGCTCAACGATTATGTCTGAACTGGAAAGCTTGAGTGATAACGCACCGAGAATTCTTGTGGCGACAGGGCGGCTTGTCGGTGAAGGGTTTGACCATCCACCGCTGGATACGCTGGTACTGGCTATGCCGATTTCCTGGAAAGGAACATTGCAGCAATATGCTGGGCGTTTACATCGTGAGCACGTCGCTAAGTCGGACGTTCGTATTTATGATTATTATGAACATGACCATCCGCAGCTCACCAGAATGTGGAATAAGCGTCTGAAGGGTTACAAAGCTATGGGTTACACCATCGATTCTGACGTTAAATGTTAAGCAGTCAGTTCTGGAATTGTCGAACGCAAAGGCTTTGAAGGTTTTCAGGTGTTGAAATTAGTCAACCCATCTGTATTTTAAGTCATTTTCCGATCTAACCCCCGATGCTGAATTGCCTCTGCCAAGTGTGCCTGCTTGATGTTTTCTTCCCCGGCCAAATCGGCAATCGTCCGTGCAACTTTAAGAATACGGCTATAGCTGCGTGCTGACATGCCAAGCTTATCCACCACCATTTCTAGCAGTTTTTGCCCTGCATCATCACCGGGACAGAACTTGTGAATAAGAACAGCATTTCTCTTTCCTGAAACGATAAATAAAATTGACATAAAATCGTATTTTTGATAATTATACTTATCGTTATGTCAAAAAAACTTTTCCATATGTATCCGGGACAATTGAAGCAAGTTCAGTCTTTGGGGCAGCGCCTGAAAGATGCGCGTCTGCGCAGACGTTTTTCTATGGAAACGGTTTGTGCCAGAGCGGATCTCTCCCGTCCAACCCTCTATAAGGTTGAAAAAGGGGATCCTTCGGTTGCTTTTGGCCATTACGTACAGGTGTTGCGAGTCCTCGGCTTGCTGGATGATCTGCAGTTGATTGCCGGGGACGATCTTATCGGGCGACGCCTGCAGGATGAATCCCTTCCACGACGCAAAAGAGCTCCACGCAAGAAAATTCAGGATTTGGATGATGGCAAAAGTTCCTTATAGAGAGCAGTTGTCCGTCTGGTTGGACGACCCGGCCTTTGGTGCACTGCAGCAGATTGGTACTCTCTCCAAAGGAGAGCGCGGCAGTATCAACTTTGCCTACGACCTGGACTGGCTTGCTCAGGCTCATGCTTTTCAGCTGGATCCCGAGCTGGATCTGTTCCCTGGAGAATTTTATCCCGGTGGTTCGAATTTCGGCGTGTTCATGGACTCCTGTCCCGATCGTTGGGGACAGCTGTTGATGAAACGCAGAGAAGCTCTTGAAGCTAGAGAAGAAGAGCGGAGCTCCAGAACTCTTGGCCCCTGGGAGTTTCTGAGCGGCGTTCAGGATTGTACCCGTATGGGAGCCCTGCGTTACCGCCTGCCGGGTCACGACGTTTTTCTCGCCGATGAAGCGTTATCTGCCCCACCGGTGACCCGGATTGCTGAGTTGCAGGCCATCGCCTTCGAGTTGAGCAGAAAGAAGCTGGCCGCTCCTGACAAAATCAAAAAATGGTTACAAGTTCTGGTGGCTCCGGGAGCATCCCTCGGTGGGGCACGACCCAAGGCGAACCTGGTTGACGAGCAGAGCCATCTCTGGATTGCCAAATTCCCCTCGGAAGACGATGACTATGATGTTGCGGTCTGGGAGAAAGTCTTGCATGATCTTGCCCGAACTTGCGGGATCACTGTCGCAGAAGCAAAACTTATGCAGCTCGGAAATGGCTATCACACTTTTCTCGTAAAACGCTTTGATCGCAATGGAGAGGATCGTCACTTTTTCGCATCTGCCATGACGATGCTGGGTCGTGTGGACAGTGACGAGGCCAGCTATCTGGAATTGGCGGAATTTCTGGCGACCTTTGGTGATCCCGATTATTTGGCAGACGATCTTGAAGAGCTGTTTACCCGGGTGGTGTTTAATGTTGCGACTGCGAACCGTGATGACCACCTGCGCAACCACGGTTTTCTCCGCTCACCAGCAGGGTGGCGACTGGCACCGGCTTTTGATATGAATCCTTCATTTAAAAAAGAGGAGCATGTTCTGGCACTGGATCTGGACCAAAGGCTGCCGGATATGGATATGGTGCTTGCTACCGCAGGCTATTACCGGCTAGATAAAAAACGAGCCACAACTATTGTCGACCAGGTCATCGCAGTTGTTTCAGAATGGAAGTTACGCGCCCGGCACTATGGACTCTCCAAACAGGACTGTCTGGAAGCAAAGCATCTGTTTTACTTCAGCCGCTAGTAGCGCTTCGGAACATCCCGGACATCAGGAAAAGGGAGAAATCATTAGGGTCCCTTGTAGGCTTCTGCAATATCTTTTCACCCCATCATCCGATAAAATGTCTTGAAAGATACCCCGATCCGACGGAGAATCAGTAGCATGAGTCAGCAATTCAAATGGAAATTTCGCAGTAGCTTACGCACCAATACTTTCGGCTGGAAAGGATCGAAGCTTGCGGTTCAGCGCATAAAGGAAGCTGTCAGGGAGATCCGCAAAGTGAAAGATCCCCTGCTGCGCGCCGAAGGGGCCATCCTGCTACTGGAGCGCTTTTGGCCGGCCACCCAACATATCGACAGCTCTTCTGGCTCGCTTGGAACCGCCACCAGTAATGCCGTTCATATACTGATCCAATTCATTATTGATGCCCCTTACGTAGAGGGAGTACGCAAAAAATGGCTCGACCGCCTCTGGAGAGCGATAGAGGAGGATGGCGTTGACTATCTGCACGATGTTACTGAACACTGGGGTGAATTGTGCGCAGATCAGGTTGTGGCTTTACGCTGGGCAGACGAACTTCAATCGACCCATTCATCGTCCTGGGAGATGGGTGGTTATTTTAGTGGCACCTCTGCATATTTCTCCTGTCTGCTGTAAGCGCAACGCTACGATGAATTGCTGAAACAGCTCGATGATGCCCCCTACCTTACATGATCCTATCGAAAGTTCGGGGTCAAGGCTTTGGCCGCCTTGGGAAAAACCGATGAGGCAATCCGTTACGCCGAAGCTTCACAAGGGCGCAACGATGGCTATCCCCAGATCGCCGCCGCCTGCGAAGCAATCCTCCGATACTGAATAAATGGAGTACTTCAATCTGTTCAGCCCCAGCCCTCCTTTATGGCTCGTGGTGTGCTTGCAATTTGAATTCACCCCCACTTGAACTTCTCCATTAACAGAGAAAAGCCTACCTGCGTGCCAAGATACGTCGCCGTGGATAAAGCAGATCATCTTTTTTGTAAACATACATATAAATTTTTCTAACAATAAATCTATGCGACATATCATGTCGCAACCATCATGTAAACTTCGTGGACACAACAAAAGGAGGCTATATATTGATAGATAATTTCGAAAAAAAAGTAATGTGCGACTATCTAATCAACCTGTTCCGTGCTCCCCAAATGACGCCACAACTGTTTCTTGAGGTCTGTTCATGGCTCGAAGATCACCTGGAAAGCATCATTATCGGAGCCGTCGGTAAAAAAATCTGGGGGATTCTGGATGGCTATAAAGATGCTGTCACAGAACACTCTGGGGTTAAACTTCACCAGAAAAAAACTAGACTAGAGATGATCTCCCTATTGGCAAAAACAATTGATAGCTGCGATGACAATCAATCCAGCCCGCTGGGAAATAATCTAAATGCACTTGGTCAAGGGCTTAAGCTTGATAAAGAGGACCAACGTATTTTTAATTTAATCGCACGCTATAAAATTTACAGGGGAATAAATAATCTTTCTAACAGGCTTGGTAGAAGCAATGCAACACCTCTGCAAACGATTTCTCTGCTCACCGGACTGAGTAAACAGATTGTTTCATCGAGATTAAAGGTTGATAGCTATCTAGTCACTTCCGGCTTAATCCAATTAAAATATGACAAGGGTACCTGCTTGACTGATCGTTTTGACATCCCAGAACCCCTTGCAGACACACTTTTAAATTCCTGTGATAGTCCCTATGATATTCGTACCCATATTCTCGGGTCACCCCTTCAATCTAAATTGGATTGGAATGATTTTTCTCATTTGTCAGACATCCACTCCCGTCTTTCCACTTTTCTACAAAACTCACTCCAGCAAAATCAGACTGGGATCAATATTTTACTCTGGGGATCTCCAGGAGCAGGGAAAACTGAATTTTGTAAAGCTTTGGCAAAACAGATTAATTGCAGCTTGTATGCGGTTGGAGGAACTGATGAAGAGGTGGATCAAACAGAACGATTGAACGCAGTACGACTAACTCAAAGCTTGCTGCGCTACCAAAACGATAGTCTTTTGATATTTGATAAAATGGATAATCTATTTGTGCAATCTGAATTTTCAACTTTGTTGAAAGGTAAGATACAGTTGTCGCCCAAAGTCTTCACCAATCAGTTGCTCGTGAACAATCATGTTCCAACGATTTGGATTATTAACGATGTATCGGCATTGGACAAAAGAATTGTCCGGAGCATGTCATTAGTTCTAGAAATAAAAAATCCGTCAAAATCATCCCATGAAGGTGTCTGGAGCAAAATTATTGCTAAACACAATCTCAAACTCCCTGATACTGCAGTGGCCGAGTTGATGTCCCTCGATGCATCTTCAGCGATCATTGATAACGCCGTCAGAT
>JASFYS010000065.1:0-8521 GCA_045047095.1 Desulfuromusa sp.
TTGCACCAAATTGATCAACATAATACAGTGCGACTTTAATTCAACAGGAAGAATCAAAATTATGGCTTCGGATCTAAATCAATTGGCACGACGACAACATCACGAACTATCACAACAACTTCATCACTACAACTACCTTTATCACACCCTCGATCAGCCTGAAATCACGGATGCAGAATATGATCAGCTAATGCAGCAGCTGTTGAAGCTTGAGAACCAGCACCCCGAGCTGGTGACCCCCGATTCGCCTTCACAACGGGTCGGCAGTACCCCTTTAAGCAGTTTTGCAGAAGCACGTCACGCAAGTCCGATGTTATCACTTGAGAATGCATTCAATGGATCAGATTTAAAAGATTTTGACAGCAGAACAAAACGCTTCCTTTCACGCACTGAGGATTTAGAATATCTTTGCGAGCCGAAACTGGATGGTGTTGCAGTTGCCCTCACCTATCAACAGGGAAAACTGATTCGGGGGGCAACTCGTGGCAACGGTATTACGGGAGAAGATATCACCCAGAATATCCGCACAATCGGCGCTATCCCACTACAACTACAGAATAACTATCCCGACCAGTTAGAAGTCCGTGGTGAAATCTACATGGAGCTGGAAGCATTCCAGAAGTTAAACCAACAACGGCGTGAAGAGGGAGAAGCAACCTTTGCCAACCCGCGTAATTTAACAGCTGGCAGTCTGCGTCAACTTGATTCCAGATTAACCGCCAACCGTTCACTGACAATCAGTTGCTATGGCATTGGAAGAATCTCTGGAGAAGCACCAGAGACGCATGAGCAACTTCTGAAGGCACTGTGCCACTGGGGTTTTAAAGTTAATCTGGAAACGGTAAAGGCCGCAAAAGATATCGAGGCCGTTATTGCCCGCTATGATAAGCTTCAAAAACTACGGGAAAAGTTTCCCTATGAAATTGACGGTATGGTGGTCAAAGTGAATAGCCGTACCCTGCAGCAAGAGCTAGGAGAAAAAAGTCGAACACCTCGTTGGGCAATCGCAGCTAAATTTCCAGCCCGCCAGGAACAGACTGTCCTCGAATCAGTACGATTACAGGTCGGTCGAACGGGAGCGGTGACCCCGGTTGCCAACTTACGGCCGGTCGATGTCAGCGGAGTCACTGTGTCCAGCGCCAGTCTGCATAACTGGGACGAAATCGACCGCCTGGATGTCCGAGTTGGTGATACCGTGATCGTTGAACGAGCTGGTGATGTCATCCCTGACATTGTCCGCGTTGTTGAAGAAAAACGAACCGGCAGTGAACAAAGAATTATCGAACCCTCTCTTTGCCCGGCTTGTGGTTCGGTCTTGGTACGCGAGGTCGATGAAGTTATCCCTCGCTGTCAGAACGTCAACTGTCCGGCCCGGCTGAAAGAATCTCTCAAGCACTTCTGTTCCCGTGAGGCTATGGATATTGAAGGGTTAGGTGATCGGCAGATTGATCAACTTCTGCGCCTGAAACTGGTTAATAGCATTGCCGATTTGTATCGATTGAACCGGGAAGATCTGTTCCGGTTTGAGCGGATGGGAGACAAACTGGCTAATAAACTGTTGAAAGCAATTGCAGCAAGTAAACAGCGTCCGCTGGAAAATTTCATTTATGCCCTTGGCATCCGCCATGTTGGTAAGCACCTTGCCAAGCTCCTGACCCACCATTTTGGTAGTCTGGAGGATTTGGCCGCTGCTACCCCTGAAGAGTTACTCGCTATCCACGAAATTGGACCGCAGGTCAGTGACAGTATCCTCCATTTTTTTAATGCTGAAAACAATCAGAGATTACTCAAAGATCTGCAGCAGCTAGGAGTCAATCCCCAGAAAGAAGAACGCATCAGTGGCGACAAGTTCCAGGGGAAAATATTTGTTTTCACGGGGAGTCTTGAGCATTTCAGCAGAAAAGAAGGAACTGCACTCGTTGAAGCTCAGGGCGGTCGCGCCAGTGGATCGGTGAGTAAAAAAACCGACTATGTTGTTGCCGGATCAGAAGCTGGGAGCAAATTGACAAAAGCCGAGCAGCTGGGAATCAAAATACTCAGCGAAAACGATTTTCTCGAACTGATTGAGCAGGATTTTTAGGCATGACAAAAGTGAGAGCTGAAGTCCGGGTAACAGGGAGGGTTCAAGGGGTCTGGTTCCGGCAGAGCACCAAAAATATGGCCGATCAACAGGGAGTGACCGGTTGGTGCCGAAACAATCCGGATGGGTCGGTTGAAGCTGTTTTTGAAGGCGAAGAAACTCCCGTCAAAACTGTTGTTGAGTGGTGTAGAAGTGGTCCTGAACTGGCTCGTATTGATGATTTACAAATTGAGTGGGAAAAGCCTACATGTGAATTCGACCGGTTTTTTATCCGCTAGCATCTATCCCGAAAATCGTGTTGCTGGTGGCTAGCCCAAAGGGGGCACTGCAATCGCAAGCTTCCTGTTTGATCTGTAGTTGTCGCGACTTAGGAATGTTAAAGTTGAAGATACTGTTCCCATCAATTCTTCTTGCGTGATTGTGTAGTTGCAGAGACAGTATACAGAACTATCGATTCTCTTTCTTCGACCCGAGCTTCAGAGACTGTAGTTTTATGGAAGTCGATCCATTTTGGGAAATACTACCGCAATCCCCCTTCCCTGCTCTCAGACGATGATCACTATACCTTAGTTAAGATCTCAGCACCCTCAGAAGTCACCAGGATGGTATGTTCAAATTGAGCACTGATACTTCCGTCAGTTGTGGTAACAGTCCAACCATCTGTTGATGAGGTCTCCACGGCATAAGATTTTCCCAGATTGATCATCGGCTCAACGGTGAAGATCATCCCTTCCTGAAGGCGTATTTTGTTCTCCTTGCTGAAATGATGGAGAACATGCGGATCTTCGTGAAAATTCTTTCCAATTCCATGTCCCCCGTAGGTTCTGACAATAGAATAACCGAATTTACTTATGTATTTTTCAATGGTTTTACCCACTTCATAAAGATATTTCCCCGGCTTAATCGCAGCAATTCCTCGATACATGGCATTTTCTGTTCGGCTCACAAGGTTTTTTATTTGTTCATCAACGTTGCCAACCATAAAGGTGCGGGAGGAATCTCCATGATACCCATCGAGAATGACAGTAATATCGACATTCACAATATCGCCGTCCTTGAGAATATCTTTTTCGGAAGGGATTCCGTGACACACAACATTATTAATTGAGGTGCAAATACTTTTCGGGAATCCGTGATAATTCAAAGGAGCAGAAATCGCACCATGCTCCTGGGTAAATTCTGCACAAAGATCGTTAAGATATTGCGTTGAAATCCCTTCTTTCACAAATGGCTCAATATAACTTAATAACTGAGCCGCTAATTTCCCCGCATTTCTCATCTTTTCTATTTCTTCTTGAGTCTTAATAACAATCATTTTTCTCTCTCCAATAAGCTTGCTGCTCTTGCTAGAACCTCAAAGGCAAGCAGGTTAGCCCAAGTTGTCGCAGGGTGATATCATAAAAAGCATAGTTTCTTTCCTTCATTTTCCAACTGCACCATTTTGAAACGGTCGATACAGCGGATCACCGATCAACACCATCTGCCAAGATAGATATGGAATGCTCAAGAAATAACTTCCCGCCAAAGTATAGTATCCATCCAGTAGAAACAAAGAGGGACATTCTTAAAAAACTAACTCTACATAAATTGCCAATTCAACCGTGCGCTACCAGTAAATAAATAACCAGCAAAAAGATAGCGATCATGGTACTGGTTTCAACCCAGTTGACCTTGCCATCGTCCTGCACCGCTTTCCAGAGGACAAGCATGGAAGGAAATCCCAACAAGATGGCGCTGGTGGTGTGGATATCGATGGGGATGACGCCACCGGCATTGTCCACAGCAGGTATAATACCAGTTTGAGTAAAGGCGGCCAGCATGATCATGGCAATGGGAAGTACGAGAAAGGGGACCTGGGTGATTGCACCGGAGGCATTGGCCATGGCAATACTGTATTTTTTCTGGATGTGGGCGGTGCCAATCATGACAAAGGCACCGGAAGCGGAAAATAAACTTAAAATGATGGCACCGAACATTTCAGAATAACCGGCTTGCCCCAACCGTTCCACCAGAACTCCGGCAAATTCGCCCACTGAATGGCCGCCAATGACCGAGGCTACCAGCCCGGTCACACTGAATGCAAGAATGGTTACAATCGGCATCTGAGCCAAATCGTCTGCCTGTTCAACTGGAATATCCTCTTCAGAAGCGGATTGGTGTTTGCCTGAAAACCGTGTTACCAGACGCGTGACGGCGACAGCCTGGATGATCAACAAGACTGTGCCAAAGAAATAGAGGTCAGTCGTGTTGAGAGCGGGATCGATCGTGCCCCGGGCCGCGAATGCTTTCATCAGCAACATGATCATACCGAGACTGAAAAATACGCCACCTGCGGCAGCGTACAAATCGGTGCTCAGTCCGACCAGTGGCTTGGGAAGGTTTGCATTGCCCTCAACATCCCGGGGGAGCGCGCTGCAGTAGAGGCCAAAAGCTGCTGCCCCCACATGCAGCGTCAGCACCGTGACGATGAATCCCACCCTTGGGGTTGCAATCAGAACAAACGCAAGCATCACCAGCTCAGGGATATTGCTTGAGAGCCCCGCCATGGTGCCCGCGACAAAAGAATTCATCTTCTTGCGGCGGGCATAGCCATCAACAGCCTTGATCATCATCTCGGAGGAGGCGAAAACGACAGCGAGGCCGCCAACCCCCAGAATAATTGCAGGCAATAGCCCTTCGCCATTGGATACGAGATAAACTATAGCAATCAGGCCGAGGCCCAATATCAATACCCATAACCATTTCCTGCCTTCATGTTTTTCTACAGACATTTATAACAACCTGTAATCATTGGAATATGAATTAAGAACCATGCATATCGTGCATATCGGGACATTCTATATAACTAACTTAAAACCCTCATCCCTAGCCAACTTTTCTCCCCTCGCCACAGCATACCCTATCCCAGGAACACTCATTTTAAAAACCCGAGCCAATTCGGATAAAGACATGCCCAGTTCTCTGGCTGCCCAGTAACAAACAAGGCTTTTCGCTTTAACCTTATGGATTTGGCGGCCGGGTGAGTAAATTTCATCGGTATTGATCTCAAATATTTCGGCGACCCGTTCGACGACTCGGTGCAAGTCGTACCCGAGGGATTTTAATTGATAGTGTCGTTCTAAGGTTTCGCCTGCTTCAGAAAGGATTGAATCGACAAAGTCATTGTCGCCCAAGATGCGTTCATCACTCATGGAATGGTCTTGGGTTTCTTTTGTGGCTGTCCAACCGCCAAGGCTGCGAATCAGTCCGCCACCTGTCAGTTCTTTGCGTTGCCCTTGATGAAGCCCTTCGTCTATGAACTGTCGATAGGTTTCTTGGGCAATCGGCGCTTTTCTACCAAAAGCAGCAAGAACATAATCGGTTTGCTGCCATTCTCGTTTAATTCCACCAATCAGTGCACTGTGTCCGCAATAGGGATATTTATCCAGTTTTTCAAGATCTGGAACCAAACCAGCTCTGATTGGATTGAGATGAATGTAGCGAACTAATTCCTTTAGGTAGGTCTCTTCTTGACAGACGATGGACTTGAAGCGATTTTGAAATAATTGACCATGGCGTTTATGACGACGATTAAAACCGACAACATATCCGGTCAAAAGTCTTCTCATCAGGGTGGATAGTGGGGTCTCACCGGTTTTAAACAGAAAGTGGGCATGATTGGAAAGAAAGGCCCAGCCGTAACAAGCGGTTCCGGTTTCAGGAATCAGCTTTGCGAGCCGATCCAGAAAGTCTTCCCGATCTTTTTTATTTCTGAATATATTTCGACGCTCGATCCCGCGAATCATTACATGATGGAAAATACCGGGGGCGTCAAGTCTTGCGGTACGTGGCATAGGTAGCTTTGTAGCATTGATTACAAATGACTGTCAACTTAGTTGCTTAAGAGCGTCCCGGTTGACGGTTGAAGAGCGTCCCGGTTGACGGTTGAAGAGCGTCCCGGTTGACGGTTGAAGAGCGTCCCGGTTGACGGTTGACGGTTCGCGGTTGACGGTTCGGTTGACGGTTCAGTTGTCGCAGGGTGATATCATAAAAAGCATAGTTTCTTTCCTTCATTTTCCAACTGCACCATTTCGAAACGGTCGATACAGCGGATCACCGATCAACACCATCTGCCAGGATAGATATGGTATGCTCAAGAAATAACTTTCCACCAAAGTATAGTAGCCATCCAGCAAGTAGCCGAAAAACAATTCCGGCAACGGAAATCCTTGCACGTAGGGTTCAGCAACGGGACCGATAGTTGCAGCAACTCCATCTTCAAGCATCCGCTTACACCAGACCTGACTCCCCGGTTTTTTCAAAGTTGTACATTCACTGCTGGCGATATGATACCCCACCGCCCCAGTTTGCCAATCGAACGCATCGACATACTTTCCCAGACTGTACCAGCCGCAATAGAGCGCTGCCTGTGGAGCCTTGCCCGGTTGAAAAAGGAGTTCATTTTGATCTAAATGGACTGCTAATGCACTAAGTTTCTCTGTCAACGCTGCCGCTTTATGGATCGATGCATCATACAGGGCATACCCCTGCAAATTTTTCTTTTTGGGAAATGACCAGCGTGCATCAAAATAAGCCTGCCCCGACAAACCCTGACTCTCTGCATGCAGGCTATCATCAATCAAACGGCGCACAATCTTCGGGTTTGGTCCATCGAGTCGGGAGACAAACAACACCTGATCTTTATTAGTTGCCAGCTTGCTCCGTTGATTTTGAAAACCAATAAAAAATGGATTCGGCAACCACTTCTCCAGAGGATAGACTTCATTCAGAACCAGAGCGATTTCAGAATCAACTGCTGCGCCTTGATTTCTTAAGCTCAGCTTCTCAATCTGCTTCGCGAGCTGTTCAGATTTTTTCCGCCGTTGTTGTTTTTGTTCTTCCGTCAGTTTTCGATTTTCCAACTGCCAGTCAATTTGTTTCTTAGTGTGCTTCAAATCTTCCGATTTTCGCCATTGCTGTTGCGATAATTCTGGGGCAGCAACACGTAAGGGGATTCCATAAAATAGCAAAAGGCAGCGGATTTTAGTTCCTTGTTGGTGGGATAAAATCTTGCGGAGAGGCTCCAGTAGCTGCTGTCGATACTCTTCACGGCTACAATCTTCCTGATCGGTCATAATAACAGTGAGAAGATTCTCCGCTGGAATCTGGCGCTTTTTAGAGTAGTACCGGGCAAGTTCGTGGCTGGCGGGAACATTCTGGTTAACAATCAGGAGGACTTCTTCAGGCTGCAGAGCGTAACTGGTTCCGTTACTACCCAGACAAAGAAGAGAAATGAGGAAAATCAGGAATGATTTCACAACCGCTACCGCAACGCCAAGGATTCTTTATAAACGTCACTGCCGGGGACACTAAACTCTTTGGCAACTTGTTTGACGATTTCTTTCCAACTCAGGTCGGTTTCTTCCCGTAGCCGCAGCAGAGTCTCTTTGACCGTTCCCTCCGGTTGTCGTTGCAGAGCCGGGCCGAGCAACAACACCAATTCGCCTTTTACTGGACCTTGCGCAAAGTATTCAAGTGCTTCACCGACAGACCCACTGAATAATTCTTCATGCCGTTTGGTCAGTTCCCGGGCAACCGCGATAGGGCGATCAGCCCCACAGATTTCAGCAACGTCAGCAAGACAGGATAATAACCGATGGGGAGCTTCATAACAGACAATCGTCTGTTGTTCATTCTTTATCTGCTCAAGAAATTGGCAGCGCCCATGAGTTTTAGTCGGAAGAAAGCCGACAAAGCGGAAAGCATCGGTCGGCAACCCAGAAATTGAAAGGGCAGCAACAACTGCTGAAGGTCCGGGAACAGCAACAACCTGAACCCCTTCCAAGCGACAATTGGAAACCAAACGATAGCCGGGATCGGCAATACAGGGAGTTCCTGCATCACTGATCAGTGCTATCGAGTCCCCGTTTTGAAGTTTTTTAATCAATTGGGCAGCACGGTATTCCTCATTGTGCTCGTGGTAAGAAATCAGAGGTGTATCGATAGCGTAATGGTTCAATAATTTCCTGCTGTGGCGGGTGTCTTCAGCTGCGATCAGGGAGACCTCCTGCAGAATCCGCACCGCACGATAGGTCATATCCTCCAGATTGCCAATCGGGGTAGCAACCACATAGAGGGTTCCGCTCATTCCAAACCCTCCAGTTGTTCCAGCCAGAGGGTCACTGCTGCGTCGCTCGGCATCCGCCAATCACCTCGAGGGGAAAGAGCCACTGTCCCCACCTTGGGGCCATCGGGCAGACAGGAACGCTTGAACTGCTGACTGAAAAAACGCCGATAGAAGTGTCGGAGCCACTTGAGTAATTCACGATGGGAATAGTCTTCGGAGAAAGCCTGTTCGGCTAACATCAGTACCTTTTTCGGGGCAAAATGCATCCGCACCATCTGATAGAGGAAAAAATCGTGCAGTACATAAGGACCGACAACCTGCTCGGTCAATTGATC
>JASFYS010000066.1:0-4859 GCA_045047095.1 Desulfuromusa sp.
ATCGGGAGTGGAAAATCTCCTCCAACTGGATTATTTGCGAAATCTGGGCTGCCGTGAAGTCCAGGGCTATCTCTACAGTGAAGCAATTTCGGCTCAAGAAACAATGGCTTTGTTACAAAGCCGACCGCATGAAGGTCCCCACTTTACCCTGCCACATTAAACCTGAAAACTGCAGTTTCTAGATTAAATTCAATCCTTTTTAGAAAATACCAGACGAAGAACCATTTCCTATGTTATGACAGTTATCAGTGTCCCGTGCAATTCGTTCACCGTGCGTGGTACTAGCAATTATAATCCCACTCATATCATTTAAAACAGGAGTCATACAATGCAACAGAGTGAATATGTTGGACTGGAAGACCAATATGGAGCCCATAACTACAAGCCACTTGATGTTGTTCTATCGCGGGGCAAGGGCGTTTGGGTTTGGGATGTCGATGGGAACAAATACCTTGATTGTCTTGCTGCGTATTCGGCAGTTAATCAAGGGCACTGTCACCCCAAAATTATGCAGGCAATGATATCTCAAGCTGAAAAGTTGACTTTAACGTCCCGCGCTTTCCGCAATGACCAACTCGGTCCCTTCTATAAAGAACTCTGTGAATTGACCAATTCGCATAAGGTGCTGCCGATGAATAGTGGTGCTGAGGCTGTAGAGACTGCAATTAAAACGGTGCGCAAGTGGGGCTACACGGTCAAAGGGGTGCCAGAGGATAAAGCAGAAATCATTGTCTGTGATAATAACTTTCACGGTCGTACCATCAGTATTGTCAGCTTTAGCACCGATGAAAATGCTCGGGCAGGGTTTGGTCCTTTTACGCCAGGATTCAAGTGTGTGCCTTTCGGTGATGCCGCTGCTTTTGAAGCGGCAATTACTGAAAATACAGTCGCTTTTCTGGTCGAACCAATCCAGGGTGAAGCAGGGGTGATGATTCCTCCCGAAGGCTATCTGAAAAAAGTTCGGGAAATTTGTGACCGGCGCAATGTTGTCCTGATTCTGGACGAGATTCAAACCGGGTTAGGGCGTACGGGAAAATTGTTGGCCGAGGAATATGAAGGAATTGAAGCCGATTTGACCATTATTGGCAAGGCTCTTTCAGGAGGCTTTTATCCGGTTTCTGCGGTGTTATCAAATACTGAAGTGATGAACGTTTTGCAGCCGGGGGAACATGGCAGCACTTTTGGTGGTAATCCATTGGCCTGTGCAGTTGCACGAGCAGCATTGCAGGTTCTGTTTAACGAAAACTTGATCGAAAATTCCTATGTACAGGGAAAGTATTTCCTGGATGAATTGAAAAAAATATCCCATCCACATATTAAAGAGGTACGTGGCCGTGGATTAATGCTTGCGATTGAATTTCATCCTGAAATCGGGGGTGCGCGTTCCTACTGTTACAAGTTGAAAGAACAAGGGATTCTGGCTAAAGACACCCACGAGAATATCGTCCGCTTTGCTCCACCATTGGTGATCAAGCGTGAAGAGGTGGATCAGATTCTGGATGCTATTAATAAGGGCTTACCCGCCTCCTGACAGTAGCTTTTGCCATAGCATTGACTCTGGAAGCTTCATTTTATCACGACTCAAACAGCCCTCATTCTATGGATCGGGGGCTGTTTGAGTTGTAAAGAGAATAATTGAAGGGGATCCACAATGTATAAATATTTATTTGGTCCAGTGCCTTCAAGGCGGCTGGGAATGTCTTTGGGGGTTGATTTAGTTCCTAAAAAAGTTTGTTCCCTCGATTGTGTTTACTGTGAAGTTGGTAAGACAACAAAATTAACTCTTGAGAGAAAAGAGTATGTTCTTTTCGATAAAATCATAGAAGAATTATCCAATTATTTTGACAACAATCCTGACCCTGATTACATCACCTTTTCTGGGTCTGGGGAACCAACATTGAACCTCAGGATCGGGGATATTATTGAGTTCATAAAACAAGCTAAGCCCAATATTCCTATTGCTGTTTTAACCAACGGGACATTGCTGTATGACAAACAGGTTCGGGATGAACTCAAATCTGCTGATATTGTCCTGCCTTCGTTGGATGCAGCAACTAATAAGGTGTTTAAAAAAATAAACCGGCCGCCAACGGCACTTACACTGCATAAGTATCTACAAGGATTAATAGAGTTCAGACGCGAGTTTTCCGGAAAAATCTGGCTAGAAGTTCTTATTCTCCCCGGTTATAACGATAGCGCTAACGAATTAAAAGAGTTGAGAAAAATAATTTTGCAGATCAATCCAGATTCTGTGCAAATCAATACCCTGGACAGACCCGGAACCGAAGCAGACCTTCATGGCGCCACAAAGGCTGAGTTACAAAGAGTTGTTGATCTTTTGCAGTTGGATAATGTTGAGATTATTGCTGCCGCACCGCAGAGAAAAAATATCAAGTCCTACCGTAGTGACGCAGAGACAGCTATTTTAGAAACCATTGCCAGAAGACCGTGCACCCTTGATGATCTGGTACAAATATTGGGTATTCATAGAAGCGAAATCAACAAATATCTCGATGTCTTAGACGCAGAAAATAAAATTGAAGCGGTTCAACAATCCCGCGGATTTTTCTATAAAAAAGTGGGCGAGTGAGGCAGTAGAGACCTTCCTGGCTGATACCCAGCGCCGAGAGATATGGTAGTATTGTTGCGAGCGATTATCCCCTATCAATTCTCCCGGAAATGACGAGCAGGAAAACCCATATGGATGCATTGAAAAAACATTTTGATATCATTGTTATTGGTAGTGGCCCCGGTGGTGAAGGGGCTTCGATTAAACTGGCCAAAGCGGGGAAGTCAGTGGCTATTGTTGAGAAAAACTATCAAGTGGGCGGTGGCTGTACGCACTCAGGAACCATTCCGAGTAAAGCCTTCATTGAGATCGTTAGACAGTCCACTGAAATAAAGAATAGTCGCTTGATTGATCGAGGCTCACATCATTTTAAGGTGACATCTGCAGACCTTCTTGCTGGTGTCAGAGATGTGATTGATCGACAGGTTCGTGAGCGTGAAGGGTTCTACGAGCGCAACGGTATTGAAGTGCTTGAGGGGCATGCCCGCTTTATTGATCCACATAGTCTTGAAATTACAGATGGGTCGGGTATCCCGCGTCTTTTTACCGCTGACAGCTTTGTGATTGCAACTGGTTCACACCCTTATCATCCAGACGATGTTGATTTTAACAATCCACGGATCGTTGATAGTGACACGATTCTGCAGATCAGTGATCTTCCCGCTACGATAACCGTTTATGGTGCCGGTGTGATTGGCTGCGAGTACGCCTCAGCGTTTAAAGACCTTGGTGTTAAAGTCAATCTGGTGAATACCCGTGAGCGCTTGCTCGAATTTTTGGACGAAGAGATCAGTAATGCTCTCAGCTACCATATGCGTGATGAAAAAGGGGTTCTTGTCCGCCAGAATGAAGAGTATGAACGGGTAGAGGCTCGTGCAGATGCAGTTGTGTTACATCTGAAAACAGGCAAGATTATCAAATCTGAAATGTTGCTGTGGGCGAATGGTCGCAGCGGGAATTCAGCGGGGATGGGTTTAGAAAAGATTGGTATTGATGTTGACCAGCGCGGCAATATTGCTGTCAATGATGCCTATCAGACGATTGTACCTCATATCTATGCGGTCGGGGATATTGTCGGTTTTCCTAATCTGGCGAGTGCTGCTTATGATCAAGGACGCTTTGCTGGAACTCATATTGCTGAGGGACATTGTGAAGAACGTCTCGTTGAAAATATACCGACTGGAATTTATACATCACCGGAAATCAGTTGTCTTGGCCGGACGGAACAGGAGTTGACTAAGCAGCGGGTTCCCTACGAAGTGGGGCATTCTTTTTTCCGCCACCTGGCTCGTGGTCAGATCACCGATCACAAGGTCGGTATGCTCAAGCTGCTTTTCCACCGGGAGACTCTGGAAATTCTCGGGATCCATTGTTTTGGGCACAATGCCGCAGAAATTCTTCATATCGGGCAGGCAATTATGGCTCAACCGAAGCCATGTAATAACGTCAAGTATTTCATCAATACCACCTTCAACTATCCCACAATGGCTGAGGCCTATCGGGTCGCTGCCCTGAATGGTTACAATCGTCTTTAGTCAGCATGACAGATTTGTCAGGATAGTGGTCAATTTTTGGCTGCTTTGCTAAAACGTGTCAGTAGAAATGCCATCGGAATCATGCCAGTCGCAAAGATAACACAGATTTTATACGTCTGTTCCAGCCCGATCCAGTCTCCTACAACCCCTAACGCAAAGACGAGCACCGCACTGACGCCGAAGTTGATAAACATATACATGCTGTTCATAAACGTCGGCATGTTGGAGCCGGTATCCTGGAAGGTTGCCATCAAGACCGGTCCCGAAGCGAACAGGAAGAGTCCGAGAATACTCAGCACAAAGATATTCTGGGTGTAGATGAACAGCGCCATGGTCAACACCGATCCAATGCTCGAGATAACCAGAGTGTTGCGTCGACCGATCCGATCTGAAATGTTCCCCGCTAGAAAAGTACCAATAACCCCCGAAAACTGCAGAATCGACAGGGCAATCCCGGCAAACCACAATGATGCTCCTTGACCGGTCAGGTAGACCGGAAGATACAGGGTCAGGGCACTTTTCATCGCGGCTTGAAAACACAGGAATGCCGCAATGACAGTGAAGAATGGCCAGTATTGTTTGAGGATTTTTTTTGTATCCCCCTTTTCTTTAGGCTTTTTTAGCTGTTGACGATCGACATCAAGATTCTTCAGTTTAAAGTAGAGGACAATCGATGCTGCTATTCCGAGAGGAATCAGTCGATAGATCCCTTCCAGTCCCCACAACGAAACGGCAGAAAGAATCATCAACGGACC
>JASFYS010000067.1:0-16386 GCA_045047095.1 Desulfuromusa sp.
TAATTATGCCAGAGGATTTCGTTGCAATTCTACTCTGAGCGTTGCTGAACCGTCCACTTAATGCTTAAGCTGCGTGGTGCGTTTTTGCGAGTCCATCAATCTTGGAAGCAGAGTTTTTTGTTGATGTTGCACTTGCTGAAAATATGAATATTTATTTATAAAAATAAACAAATAAATATTGACTAATAATTGGTTCGGGATTATTCTCCACTTTAGTGAGGGACAAAAATACCCCTCTTTTTTAAGTGGGGTATTTTTGTTTCAAATCCAACAACGAGACGTCTCATTGTGACGTGATCTCGTGGTTGAATGACTTTTAGTACAATTTGAATGTCAATTTATCGCAATCTTTAGACACGGATAAAAGTGCATACAAGTGCAGGCATCTTACAGTTTCACTCATATTTAGGGTGACTACCTCAGGGAGATGATTACATGAAAAAAATCATTAGACTGACCGTTATTAATGCTGGTGGTGAATTTACCGGAGGATTTGTTTCTGACGCAGATGGAAAAGAAAACCTAAGGGAGAGCATAGACAATGGTTCTGTAAGTAGTTCTCTAGAGTTTGATGATGGAACATATTTTGAGGCTACTGATTATGGAGATATATTAAGCAACTATGGTCCAAGAGATAAGTGCATGGTAGGAATATCAAGAAGTAGGGTTACTTTATCAATCCCTCACTTTTGATCAGCAAACAAACCAAAGTTGTCGGTATCTGCCGCGACTCGTATCATCAGTTTGATCTGGAACTGATCAAGCTGAGGAGTTTTATTTGTAGGGCGCACTCACGGGGGAGAAATTTTGAATACTATCCATTTTTTATTGACACCTGATCATTTTGCTTCGCGCCATCTACGCAGGTATGTCACGCAGAATCATAACTTTCTTGGTATTGTTGTTGGCACATTCAGCGAACTTCTAGAACAGGTTCGGATTGGCTATCTTTTAAAAAAGCCAGAAGACATTTGGCAGGAAAAGCTGCTCGAGTCTGCGCTGAAAAAGTCAGACGCTTTCTGGTCACGATCTCTTAAATTGTACCCGCGTGAAACGACCAATGCTGTAGAAAAAGCATTATCCTATCTCCTTGAAGGTTCTTTCCCTGATCCCATAAAAATTCCAACGCAATGGGATGATTGTTCTGTTTTAGCTACGAAGCACTTCAATCACTTGATTGAATTACACAGTGAAATGGGCTGTATCCTACCGTCACACCTTGAGACAGCGGGAAATATTCTTAAAAAAGGAACAACCTCACCGCCGACAATTTTTCGGGTTTATGTTGATTCCAATTATGTTGAGCTTAAACACTGGCAGTCAAAGCTGGTAGACAAGATTAATGCGGATGGAACTTCGATTAAAGATAAACATCTCTCTTCCCTGTATCAGCATTCCATAGATACTTTTCAGGGGCATCAGTCTGGCCAATCTAAGACGATTCAACATTGTGTCACAAACTTATTTGTTGCCGATTCTGGTCAAATTAATCTGGATTCCTCCCTGCAGTTTATAGCTGCTCGTGATTACCTTGAAGAAGCCGAAGTTGTTGCGACTCAGGTAAGAAATTTGCTGGCAGACAATACCGAGGTTGCACCATCCGATATCGCATTACTTCTCCCTGCGGATCAACGTTATGCCTTGGCGGTCAAAGAAGCATTTCTGCGGGTTGAGATTCCCCTGTCTGGTTTGTCCTGGGAACCTTCCCAGCGGGATCTGGGATATGAAGTTTTGTTTCACTATCTGATGGTGGTTAAAAAACCGGTCTCTATTATTGCCTGGGCAGCACTCCTGACATCACCTTTTATGCCTTGGACTCCGGATACTGGGCATGTTTTGGCTCAGCGGATTGTTAACCGGCAATTTGATTTAGAAAAAATGTCGATTCAAACCGATGACGAACGGACAATGCTAACGCTTCTCGAAAAAAATCATCAAAAATCATCGCCTTTACATCTTCTTGAAGATTTAAAATTATTCAAATCTCTGTTGGTTTTTGACGACGATCAGGAGAAAGAACAGCAGCGGGTGGAAGCGGCTTTTGATCAGTGTGAATCGGTGCTACAGGGAACAGGTCAGATCGATTGGAACCAATTACGTCAAATGACCACACCGGAAACTTTGAAAGGCTCTTTCGCCGAACCAATAACTCGGGAAGGTGTTGCTGTTTTTCTGGAAGGTGGCCACCCTTGGCGGACAGTAAAGCATCTCTTTGTCCTCGGTTTTGGTGAAGGGCATTATCCGCAAACCCCTGGGCATTCTTCAGTTTTTATCGATCAGGACCTCGATAAGATTAATCAACTGACAGGCTCAACGATAGAGACATCGCAGCAGATTATCGACAGAAGACGGCGTTTGTTAAAATATCAACTGGGAAGTGCCACAGAGACCATCTCATTTTCATTTGCGCGGATGTCCCCGCAGGGGAAATCACAGCAACCCTCTTCAACCTTACCCTTCATTGCTGCACTGTTTAACAAAATTGACGCTGTCGATGATCTTTTCCTTGAACTCGATCACCAGGAAGATCGTAATCATATTCATTGGCTTCTAGAAAAAGATGCCATTTTGCCGGTTCCGCCAAGATCACTTGAAATTTCTGATCTGAACTTAAGTGCTGACCTGCTCTGTCTGAATATTCAGAAAGATGGCGAACAGCGCAAACAATCCCCAAGCAGCCTCGCCAATCTGATGACCTCCCCTTTAGCCTGGTTACTGAACTGGGTCGGAGTACAATCCTTGGATTGGGCTCCTGAGACAATGGATCCAGCGACTAAGGGAACTTTGGCACATGAAGTGTTTGAGTTCTTATTTCTGCCTGATACGCCACTACCAACGGTGGGCGAGATTAACGTCAACGTGCCTCAATTGTTGCACCGGGCTATCATCCACAACGTTCCTTTTCTCTTGGCTACTGAATGGCAGGTTGAGAGAAATCACCTTGAAAGTGATGTTTTGGAGGCTGCACTGCATTGGCGACAACATTTAGAAGCTACGGGAATGCGGGTTGTGGGAAATGAAATCCGACTGGAGGGAGAACTTGATGGTGTTCCTCTCAAGGGCTTTGCCGATGTCATTATGAGCTTACCTGATGGTCGTATCATTATTGGTGATTACAAAAAAAGTCGAAGTGCTAAACGGATAAAACAAATGGAGTCCAGTTTTGACAGCCAGGCGTCTCTGTATCGAATCATGCTCGAAAAGGGAACTATCAGCACCAAGCAGGATATTTCTCTGCCGGATAAATTGTCTGCAAGCAATATCGGTGTTCTTTATTATACCCTGAATGATCAGATGATCATGATCGATACCCACGATTGGCTGGCTGCTGATTCTAACATTAAAGAACTTGGCAGTGATATCGCCAGTGAAGCGATGTCCCGGCTTAAGGCTCGTTTCGATGAAGTCAGGAAGGGGCAGATTCAACTTAACTTTGTTGAGGATGAAAAGGTTTGGGATAAGGTTGGAATCAAGCTTTATTGTTTGGATAATAGCCCGTTACTAAGAATGTATATGCATACTGAGGAGGTGTCATCATGAGCATTCCTCAGTTAACAATCATTCCTGCCGGTGCCGGATCAGGAAAAACATACAAAATAAAATCGGAGTTGTATGACTGGATCGACAAGGGTTGGGTCAAACCTGAAAATGTTGTCGCCGTTACCTTTACTGAAGCTGCAGCCGGGGAATTGCGGTCTCGTATTCGGTCTCAATTGATTGAAAAAGGGAAACTTGAAGAAGCGTTAAAACTTGATCAAGCATACATCTCAACTATTCATGGCTTTGGTCTCAGAGTCTTGACCGAGTTTGCATTTGAAGCAGGTTCATCACCGAGTTTACGTTTGCTCAATGAGACTGAACAGGAAGCTCTTATCCGTCGTTCATTTGCCCGTTCTGGTGAGATGGAAGCGATCACCAAAAATCTTTCCCAGTATGGCTATCGTTATAATTTTATGTCTCAACAGGGTGAAGAGGGGAGCTTTCGCGGTCGGATTCTTGATCTGATTGGAAAATTGAAAAATATTGCCTACTCCGGACGTGAAGAGGGCTTGCTGAATCACGCCCTTGAAAAGGTGACAAATATCTATGGACCAACCAAGACTGCTGAACATCTGAATAGTTTGTTGCAGCACTCAGTCGAAAGTCTGCTGAAACAATTTCCGGAAGATCTGTCCCGCCTATTTCCTAAGAATAAAAGTGCTTCGGCAGCACTACAAAAAGACTTCAAAAGTCTAAAATTAGCGACCCAAGAAGATAATCTGCAACGCTGGCCTCTGTGGAAAGAGCTACAAAATTTACGTGAATCTAAGCGGGGCTCACAATTGCCTGATGGGTATGATGATCTGGCGGCTCAAGTTGTTCAAGCTGCGGCAAATCTTCCCCACCATCCTGGACCGCTGCAGCAAGCTTTGAGTCATGTTCAATCTTTATTGAATACCGCACGGAAAAGCCTTGATCTTTATGAGGTGGAAAAGTCTAAGCGGGGATTACTTGATTATCAGGATATGCTGGCAATGGCGTATGAACTGTTGCTGCACGAAGATGATGTCCGCACTTCTTTGCTTAAACGGGTTGGGTGTCTGGTTATAGATGAGTTTCAGGATACCAACCCGATCCAATTTGCGCTTCTCTGGATTTTAAGAACAAGCAATGTTCCGACGTTGATTGTTGGTGATCTCAAGCAGGCAATCATGGGTTTTCAGGGAGCAGATCCCCGCCTGATGGAACAATTGATTCTGCAATCACCGGAGGCATGTGATCCGCAAAATCAGAACTGGCGTTCACAGGAATCGTTGATGAACTGGATCAACGAGATAGGTGCAGGTTTATTTGAAGATGATTATATCCATTTGCAACCCAAAGCCGATTACCCCAGTTCTCTGGCTCCGATTGATGTCTTAAATCTCCACTCCCAACCACGTCATCGTAACAAAACGATACCGGCACAACACGTTGCCAGTTATGTCTCTTCCTTATTGGATGATTCTGAACAGGTTGTTTTTGATCGTTATAAAAAACAGCAACGGCGGGTCAGAGGCGGGGATATCGCGATTATTTGTCCAACTCATGCCCGGTTGGAAAAATATGCTGAATCTTTGCGTCAACTTGGCATTGCCAATCGTATTGATAATACCGGGTGGTTTGAATCAAGAGCTGTCCAGATTGCTTATCATGCCCTTTGTATTGTTGCTGACAGTAATGATCGCCATGCGCAACTGTATATTGCCGTGACGGAAACCGGCAGCCATACATTGGAGTCAGCCCTCAAGGAAATTATCGAGAAAAAAACGCTTGAAGATCCCCTGGTCAATGATCTATTGCCACTACATGAACAGGCGGATCAGTTGTCTGTGCGAGAATTGGTACACGAAGTTTTTTCCACTCTTGATCTCTATACACGAATAAGTTTGTGGTCGGACGCAGATCAGCAGCGGGCAAACCTGCTGCGTTTGCAGGATGAAGCAGAAGAATTCATTCATGCTAACCGTGATGCTTTGGCCATTTCAGGTTATTACGGCTCCGGATTAAAAACTTTTCTGGCTTGGCTACGCAACAGGGTTGAGCGGGATGATAAACAACCTGCTCCCCGAGTTCATGATGAAAATGCGGTTGAGCTGGTCACTTGGCATGGGAGTAAAGGTCGAGAATGGCCGGTTGTCATTGTTGCCGGAATGGATTCTGAAGTTAAGCAGTATTTGCCCCACACGAAGATTACCTATGATAGCTTTGCCAATCTAGGGAACATTCTTGAACAAGCAAATCTGGAAATTTACCCTGACTTTGTCGCTTCCGAAACTCGTGATAAGTTTTTTGCCGAATATGCAGATGATACTAAGGAGAATGCTAAAAGAGTGCTCTATGTTGCTCTCAGTCGTGCGCGTGAAAAGATTGTCCTGGAGTGTCCGACGTATCAATCTGCTGATGAGCAAAAATCATACTGGCAACTGCTGCAATCATGGGCCGATGTGTCGATTACTGAAGCTAGTATCGCTGTTGGTAGCTCAATACACCCTGCCTGCGTATTTCAATGTGACAAAGAAGAACCCGATATTTTTAAGCGTCCACCTGAAATATCAGTCAAGAAGTTATCCGGATTTGGTCGCAGAGCCTTAACTCCCGTTGGACAAAATTGGGAATTGACCCCTGAAGCCAGCACCCCTTCATCAATGAAAAACCATGAAACTGATGACGCTCCTGAATTGAAACTATCTACCTATAGTTACGCCGACAATCTGCTGGTTGATATCGATTTGAATGATGCGGACCGGGGAACCTTGATTCATCGCTGTTATGAGGTTCTGGAGTTTTGCCCTGACTTGGAAAGCCTATCTAATGCCTGTGATTTTGAGTTTACGACAGAACAGGAACAGGGATTACTCCATCAGGTTACAACGTTCAATACATGGCTTGAAGAAACCTTGAATCCGATCAGCTGTGGTGCTGAAATTCCTTTTTTGACCCAGAACGAAGCGGGCAGTGTCATCTCGGGAATCATTGACCTTGTTGTAGAAACAGAAGAAGGCTTCTGGGTGATTGATCACAAATCAGACCGAATAGATGATCGCGAAGGGCGCTTTGCTCAATACATGCAACAACTAGATGCTTATGCCACTGCTATCAGAAAAGCGCGACCGGAGAAGCCGGTGTTGGGGGTGGGGATTAATTGGGCTTCTTTTGGGGAAGTGATGCTGCATACTTTTAAAATAAAAGGTGAAGTTGGTTGAGTGCCAAAAGCGAGGAGGTAGCTTTTCTCGTTATTTCAAGAGTTGGTAATTTCCAATATGACTTATGAAGAAATATAGTTTTTTTGGAGCAGGTATTTATAAGAGTGGGGTAGCATTCTAAATGAGTAAACTTGGTTGGATCCATTTCTCTTCCAGAGATCGGGAATTAGTTAAACATGCGTTGGCGATGATGACTGAGGCAGGTACGCTCGATGAACTCGGTATCGGACAGATTCGAGATGCCTTCTCTGATGTTTTATTTCCCGGAATATCCACCATTCAAACCCGAGCAAAGTATTTTATTACTGTGCCGCGTATCTTACGTGATTTCCAAGCGCTATTACCGTCACAAAAGAGAAAACACACAAGCCTGGAAGACTACTTAAAACGGCAGGAAAATACCGTCGCCCAAATTTTAGACAAAGCACATGAAGAAAATGAGCCAGGGATTATCGGGCGTACCCGTGTTACTTCGGGAGGGGTTGATAGGCGTCCGTCGGTTATTTATTGGAGCGGTTTGCGTATTTTGGGCCTGGTGAAAACCCAGCTTTCGTTAACAGATTTTTGCCGTCAATTGGATAGCAGTGCCAGCAGTGAGGCTTTGATTGATTCTGCCTTGAGTGAGGGGAGCGACGATCTTGATTGTATGAAAGATCGTCCACTGGTGAGTTTGCCGGATTTTTTGGAAACGTGGAAGGAAGAAGGAACTCTAAACTTGCAGTTAACCCGGAATGAAGCTGAATTCCTTAAAGGGCGTTTTGTTGAAACCCCAGCTATAGCTTCTAGCGTTCCGGCACAGTTGTTTAACCATGATTTGGTAGATACTGCGCTGCTGGACAATTCAAATTCGGGGAAAACGGCTTTTGATCTTTTGGTCGATGTATTGAAAACAAGTAATGTAGTCGACCTTACTTGCCAGTCCTATTTGAAGGTTGCCCAGGAGTTCAGCCTAGCGATGGAGGGACCGCATTTACGCTACAACATTCTCCTTAATAAGAAATTTACTGAGTGCGTTAAGAAATATGAAGAGGAATACGGTCAATGGTTGGAGAAGGTGCGCAGTTTGAATCTTTTTGATGAAGTCAGCAGTTCCAAGTGGCTGAAAGTTGCGAGTGACGGCAAGAGAAGAAGCATCAAGAATAGTACACAAAAGTTTGTCAGTGAATGTTGTTCCTATTACCGGGGAGATGGTTCTGTCAGTCAGTTGAACGATCTGGTTTTAAAACAGGCTAAGACGAACAAGGGGCAGCGTAGTTGGTTGATACGTGGGATTAAGGAGGAACAATGGTTGGGCATCCGACGGCTCGAATATAGGTGGGGTACTGCGAAAAATATTATTAAGGATATACAGGTGGGTTTAAATGCTAGCACCTGAGGTCGATCATCTGGATTATGGCGAGCAATTAAATCCACCACCGGGTTTTGAGATTGATGTCGCTATTTCAACAACCTATAGTCTTGACCTTAATGCGTTGCTAGCGGTGCCGGTAGCGTTGTGCTTTAAAGGCACCTTTGATGGTGATCTAAAAGGGGAGAGACTGGCCCTGTTGGAAGCTATTGGCCAACTTAAAGATAAGGTCAAGGTCTATTACCAAAAAGGCAACATCAGCGTGCCCCCTAAATTTAATCGACTATTTACTCTGCTTGAGCCGTGTCTGGAACCGATAGTGCCACAGGGGGGCGCTTTTTCCTCTTTTCATCCGAAGTTATGGCTGATGCGGTTTATTGAGAGTAAACCTGTTAGGAAGAAACCCGAAATAAAATACCGATTGCTGGTACTGTCACGAAACCTGACTTTTGATCGCAGTTGGGATGTAGCGGTCACGCTCGATGGGCAACTCGGAAGATTTGCTGATCAACACCTAGAAACTTTGCAATGGGCAGAGTTTATAGATGAACTGCTAACCGAATCCAAGTCGTTCCCAGCAGGTCAGATTATAAAAAAAGAACTTAAAAGAGTCATTTGGGCTGCACCCGATAAATTCACTGATGTGAGGGTGTTGGTAGGCAATGAAAAATATGGCAGGCCGGTGAAAATCGAGCAGAAAAAAATTGACGAAACCCTGGTTGTATCGCCTTTTTTGGCAAGTACGGGCGGGGATGTTGCGGCGCTTCAATGGTTGGCCGGTTCTTCTCCTGGAGGAGAGAATTATCTGTTTAGCCGAGCTGAAGAATTAAATGCTATCGGAGCAGAAAAGCTAACGGATTGGCAGTGTTATTCGATCAACGAAAACCTGGTCAACTGCGAAGAGAACCACGAACTTGTTGATACGACTGAGGGTGAGCAGCAGAAGAAACAAAACCTGCATGCAAAGATCATCGTTCAGCAAAGAGGCCGTCAATCGTTCTGGCATGTTGGTTCTGCGAACGCTACTGCCGCTGCCTTAGGGAATAAAAGTAACGAGTCGCCTCGCAATACCGAAATGATGGTGTCCATGAAGGGACCAAGCAGTAAGGTCGGACCTAAGCTTCTGCGAGAAAAATGGGTCCCTGCTGCTGATCAAGGGATATTTGTAAAGCATGTATTCAGTGAATTAATTGAAACAGATGGAGCTAACCAATCGCAATTGTTGCGCCGAGGGATTCATCAGTTGATTTGTGCCAAGTGGCAGTTGAATGCGGTTATGAATGGCGACGGTGAATACACCCTGACCTTAAAGGTCAATTTAGATGAAGCACTCAATGACAGCTTGAGTGTCACAGTTAAACAATTGGCTTTTGCGGGTGAGCAGACTCTTGCTGATGTGATGGTTTGGAAAGACGTAGCATTGACGAATATTTCGGCTTTTATTCCGGTCCACGTCAAGTTGGAATTCAAAGATGGACTCATAGAAAAGCGACTTATCTTTGAAGCCGATGTCGAAATTGAAGGTGGCGTTGATCGTGATCAACAGATCGTTAAATCGATGGTGGATACCCCGGAGAAGGTACTCAACTATTTAACGTTGTTGTTGCAAATAACGCCTGACAAAGGACAGTGGCTCTCTTTTGACGGCGATGGAGAGGGAAGCAGCGGAGAAGCCTTTCTGTCAGGCAATCCAATTCTGGAGCAATTGTTAATCGTTTCCTCCCGACACCCTGAACTACTCAAACGTATTGAAGATTCATTACAACGCCTGAACGCGGCTGAAGTAGAGATCCCAGCGGATTTTCAGCAGTTGTGGAAGGAATTTAGGAAGGGGATGGGTAAGTGATAGAGGTTTTTGCTGAGTTAGATAAAACATTGTCGACTTTGAAGGATTTTCAGCGAGCAACTGTTGCTGCGGTGATGAATAGCTTTTCTGAAAACGGCAAGCAAAGAGTCTTGGTGGCTGATGAGGTCGGTCTGGGCAAGACCATTGTCGCTAAAGGTGTCATTGCCGAAATGCTTAAAGAGAGACTTCGTTCCCAGGTAACCGGTGTTAACATAAAACCCTTACGTGTGACCTATATTTGTTCAAACCTCACTTTGGCCAATGAAAATCGAAAAAAACTGGCTGTGTTCAAGGACAACCAAACGAAATATGTGAAAGAACCTTCTTTCTCTCGATTGCTTGAAACCGCTGTAGTGCAGAGTGATGCTGATGACGGCGAAGAAAAGTATCTGGAGGTTTGTTCACTAACGCCGTCGACTTCATTTAACTTGACCCAAGGGCAGGGAAATTCGACTGAACGAAAAATTATTTGCGCGGCGTTGATTCAGCACGAGGAGTTGTCCATATATCGAGATCTGCTCAGTGACTTTTTCAGCGACGGCGTAAATAGTTGGCCTGAAGATAGTAACGATTTCTTAGATACCTTTCCGATAGACGGGCAAATCAGAAACGAATTCTACGCGTTATTAGGGGAAAAAGTCGACAACTGTGATTTAGTGAAATGTGGAGTAGGTGGCAATCCCGAGACATGGTTCGCAGTGATTTTGGGGTTTTGTCAGGCGGATAATTTTAGCTTTAGCCAAGAGACACCTCCTTCCCGGATCAGAACGGTTTTCCGCTCTTTGCTCGCGCAAGCTTGTGCTAAGAACCTAAGCGCAGATTTATTCATTTTAGACGAGTTTCAGCGTTTTAAGGTGTTGCTCGACACCAAAGAAGAGAATGGAGAATCTCTTGTTGCCAGAGAGATTTTTAAAGACGACCGGAAGTCGAAGATCCTGTTGCTCTCAGCGACTCCATTCAAGGCTCTTTCTCGAATTGAAGATGATGAGGAGGGCAACGCACACGCTGAAGAGCTCAACTTTTTACTAGATTTTATTAGTCGATCTGATCATCAAATGCTCAGTGATTATAGTCTCCATCGCGCTGCCATGCAGCAGCAGATGCTCTCTCTGAGAGGTGAAAACTTTGACCTGGACTCCCTTAGAGAAGACCATAAGATCGCAATTGAGATAATCCTGAAAAATTATTTATGCCGTACTGAACGTGTACAGATAAGTGAGGCATACGAGGAACTGTTTTTGTCTACTCCTAAAATGTGTCTGGATTATTTTTCACAAAAAGACATCAAGGTGTTTAAGGTCATCGATCAATTGGGGCTAGCGTTAAAAAATGTTTGTAACAGTCGCAATGGTGCTCAGTTGATGGAGTTCTACAAAGCGTCTCCCTGGCCTTTATCTTTTTTGAGTGGTTACCAGTTCAAACGGCAACTTGATAAAAACTATAAATCTTTAAAAGGACCATTGAAGCGGTCAGGTTTGGCCTGGTTGTCTCGTGATGGGATTCAGCAGTATCAACTTAAACTGGAAAACGCTCCTCACGCCAAAACTCGTGCCTTGGTTAAGAAACTTTTCAAGACTGCGAGTGAAGAACTACTTTGGGTCCCTCCATCGTTGCCACATTACCCATTGGAGGGAAGTTTTAAAGGTCAGGATGAATTCAGTAAATCACTTTTATTCTCCTCATGGGCATTGGTGCCCAGGGCTTTGAGCGGTTTGATATCTTATGAAGCAGAACGAAGACTGCTGGACAATAAACGAACCTCTGAAAAAGCATATTTCAAAGAGCCGAGTCATAGCGGTTCGATAACTTTCGACGAAAAATCAAGTATGGCAGGTTGGTCCTTGGTCTATCCTTCTAAAGTGTTAAGGGAGATGCCACTTGAGGCACACACTTACTCGTTAAAGCAGTTGATTACCGACCGCACCACAATATTTCAGGCTCGGTTAGAGAAGTATATCGGTTGGCAGGAAGGAAAGGGGAAAGGCGATCTCTGGTTTGCTCTTGCACCCTTTTTGATCGATCTTGGATCTGGACATGGTGATTATGTTCAGCAGTGGATTAACAACCAAAATATCGAGTGCAAAGAACATCAAGGCAAAAAACATCAATTATCAAAACTTGGTAGTTATTTAAAGGATGATGTGCAGCAGGATATCGGACCAATGCCTGAGGGGCTGGCTGAATATCTGGCATATTTGTCTATTGGTGGGCCGGGTGTAACGGTTGCACGTGCATGGCAGAATAACTGGGCAAATCGGACTGACAGCAAAATTAAGGAGTCCGATATTTCTTCCGCTGCCACGACTGTAGCCTTTGCAGTCCTCGGTATGTTCAATAAGATTGAATCTGAGAGTGTTCTGGCCAAGCGCTACTCTAAGGAAAAGGGGAAATATTTTAGTAAGATCGTTCGCTACTGTGTAGAGGGTGGTTTTCAGGCTGTTGTTGATGAATATGGGCACCTTCTGAAGGATGCTGGCTTTCCCATGGTAAGTAGCCATGGTCACGATTGCGCAACCAGCCGTTTGCAGGAAGTCTTAGGGTTTAGACCAAGTTTGGTTGTTTGCCAGTTTCGAAATCATAAAAAACAGGCAATATCAAAAGCCAGTAAAGCGAATAGCAAACATACTCTGCGCTGCCACTATGCCGTCCCGTTGGGGAATCAAAAAACCTCGGATGAAAAAGGGCTACAACGTGTGAGCAGTATTCGTGATGCTTTTAATTCACCATTTAAACCCTTTGTGTTGAATTCCACGTCTATTGGACAAGAGGGCCTCGATTTTCATTGGTATTGCCATCAGGTCGTGCATTGGAACATCCCGAGCAATCCCATTGATATTGAACAGCGCGAAGGGCGGGTGAATCGATATAAATCTCTGGTTGTCAGAAAGCGTATCGCAGAGAAATATCGATATGTTGTTGAAAATTGCAGTGGTGATATCTGGGGACAACTATTTGAAAAGGTCGACAAGATAACCAAGGAAAAGGGGCGACACAGCGATCTAGTTCCTTATTGGCACCTTCCGGAAGGAACCTCCAAGATAGAGCGGTACGTGCCTCTTCTGCCAATGAGTAAAGATGTTGTGAAGCTTGATACTGCGCTGAAGATTTTGTCTCTGTATCGCCTAGCTTTTGGGCAGCCCCGACAGGAAGAGTTGTTGGAGAATTTGTTAAGTCGGAAATTCAATGACGATGAGATTGAAAAGATTAAACAAAAACTGATGATTAACCTGTCACCATTGAAAATTGACACCAAAATAAATGAAATCAAATCTGACTCGAAAACTGCATAGCAAGGTAGAACACTATAAATGTTCTTTATTCTAATTGCAATGGGAAGAATATTATTCGGATTACTTATGATTATAGAAATAATAGCAATACCCCGTATCGTAATTATTTGCACTCATATCTTTGGTGCTACGCCGCCTGATACTACTGAGTTGGCTAAAAGGAGGATGCTTTGGCAAAACAACTTACATTTACTCTGAATACAAATGACGCTCAGCTAGAACCCGTCAAGCTGGATCGAAAGAAGCTCTACGGTTGGACCGATAAAATCACCCTCGACGAAAACAATGAGGAATGCAAATTGGTTTCTATCGATTCATCAGGGTCCACTTTGATTCCATCCGGTGGTCTAGGTCAGGGTATTCTTGATGATCAAGGAGTTTGGGTCGAACGCAGTGAAATGATCGCTGTCGATGAGAATGGATCCCCTGCCGAAATGTTGCCTTCAAGTTTTGATGATCCCATCGCCCTTGATAAATCCATTTCTATAGAAGAGTTTCTTGATCATTACATAACGGCTATCTACACCATGCAGGGTGAGGAGAACTGTCCCGATTTTGTTAAAGCAATAGCAAATGGTCCCATCTATACTTTCGATTTCAATTACCGGGCGAGCTATGAACCTTCTCCCGCATTTCTGGTTGAAAATGGTGGCGAGCTTTTTTTGCTGGTTGGCAAAAAATCAGAATTTGAATTTGTTGGACTGGATCAAGCCGGGTATCTGGATGAAGAGGATGATTCTTCTGAAGGTGAAGAAGATCCATTTGACTTCAGTATGATGTGATCAGGAGGGTGAATTATGCGTAAACTTAATATCAGTAATGAAAAGAAACGAGATGCCCAGGTTGGTTTTGAAGGGCGGATTCCAAAAAATAAAATTGAACAGATTCTTCCAGGCAACCGTAGTCGTAAAAATGTCCGGTTTCTCAAGTCAAATATGGCGACCGATTTAGATCAACTCATCTTGATTCATGGTGGCCTTGCAGATCTGGCTGAGGTGATGATTTCTTCTGATCCTGAAGTTGATATTGAACAGACGGGAAAAACTATCACAAACACACGCAAAATCTATTTAGGCAGTGACAATAGAATTGTCTACAATTTGTTTGATCAGGAAGTTGTGTTTGATCCTGATGGTACTGAAAAAGAACGACGAGACTTCGTTTCCAACCAAGCAAATATTTCTGTGGATACCCCACTGCGTTGGACGGGAAAAATGATCCTGAAAGATAAAGCGGCAAAAATGTTTGTTTTCTCCAGAAAATACCAGATTCGACACGTTAATGGTCTGACGTTTGATTTTCTTTATGACATGGCAAAGCAATTAAATGAATCAAACTCTATGATGCTGATCGGCGGGGGCGAGAAAGGAAATGAACCACTTATTTTTTCCAATGGTGGAGTTTCCTATCGGGGTTTTCTGGAGGGTCGTATCCAAGGTGAAACCTATTGCTTGATATTGCACCTGTCAAATCTGGAATTGAAGGAGATTATCCAATGAGCCTCAACCGCGAAGGTTTAATAGATAAAAATGGCTATTTTGAGGGAGATAGTTCATCCATTTCCTCTGAAGGAATGGAATAGGGTCACATCTCAATTATCAATTATTGAAATGTGGCCCTGTTTCTGGTTCAATAGAATGATTCGTTCGAGGGCAGAAAGTTACGGGGATACTTTTGAAATTCGTATCGAAAACGGGATGGTGCTGGGATCCGAAACCGATCAATCAATGCTATCAATCCTTTCGTCAATCAAATATTTCCTGAGCACCCGTTCACTGCGCATAACATGAAGGATATATAGATTGTTTTGTTCATTCCGATAGAACACGCGGCAGGGCCCAATAATGATTTCGCGATAGCGTGATGACGCCTCTAACTCTGGAAGCTTTCGGCCAGATTCGGGGAAAAGTTCAAGGTGATCGACTGCAATAAAGACCTGTTGAACCAATTTTTTGGCGGCACTCACTTTGTCGAGTGCAATGTATTCGGCAATTTCATCAAGATCAATCAGCGCTGGCTCTGTCCAAATTACTTGAGCCATTTACCCATTTTTTCTTTTGCTCCGGCATGATTAAAGGTGCGATTTTCTTGAACTGCTTTTTCACCACGCGACAAACCCTCAAGGATTTTCATGCGGCGTTGCATAAGCTCAAAATCTTTGACATCAACAAGGTAAGCTGACGGCTGACCATGCTCTGTAATTAAAATAGGCTCTTTTGATTCATGCAATTCGGCGAGAATCTTTGTTGCCTGACGCTTTAGTGTTGTTACAAGTTCTGTTCTCATAGAAAGTGATACTATACTATCACTTTCTGTTTGACCAGTATTGATTGTTGATATGGATATACCGTTTTGAGGAGATTCCCTTGGAAAATCGTTCTTTCATCCTTTGCCGTGACCGCGCCGAATCCCGCCGCCTCCGGCGAATCATTGCAGAGCTAGGTTTCGGCTTCAATGTGCAAGTCGGAACCTGGCTGGAATTGATACAGGCTGCTCTTGATGCCTACCTGCTGAGCGAATCCGAGTGCTACTGGAATGACTCACTATCCCACGCTCTTGAGCAGCACCAGAACAGTTTCTGGTCAAAAAGTTACACCGTCGCACCAGACGAAACAACATCAGTCATATCACGCGAACTGGATAAACTGATCCGCAGCCTTCCCCCCGGAAAAGACCTTGTTACTCTGTCTAATACTGATCATTCGGAAAGAGCGCACCAGCATCTCGCTGATTTGAGTCGTTTGCACTAAACTATGGATGGATTACTTCCTGCCGACCTGAAAGCAACAACTAAAATCCTGAACGCCCCGGCAGAAAGGGCTTTACGTTTTCTCAATGTCAGTGTGGTTGAATCAGCAGATTTTCTCAATACGTGGCAAAAAGCGCTGGTCGCTAAATTGAACCGGGACAGCTCACCCTATAATTCTGACGCAATCGATCAACTCCTTCGGGATAACCCTGGTTCTCAAGCTTCGGATAAAGCTACAGCACTCAATGCCTTGCAACAAAGCCTTTATCAAGACAGCACATTCCTAGCCATTTTGGACAAATCCCTCCAATGGCTGGCAGCACGAGATAACCTTGAAGAAGTTGAAGTTGTCGCCGGGATGATTCAGAAATCCCTGAAACAGGATAAACCGATAGCTTTATCTGATATTGCCCTGCTATTGCCCAGTG
>JASFYS010000068.1:0-4113 GCA_045047095.1 Desulfuromusa sp.
TTGGTATTGAATAATTCAATTATTCAAAGAGCAAATCTTGAAACCGGGCTGCCCTTGCCTCGCTTGGAAGGTGAACTTGGACGTACGGTCAATCAGTTAAAAATGTTTTCCCATCTGGTGAAAAATGATAACTATAAATGGACGCAGATTGATCAGGCTCTGCCTGACCGACAGCCACTGCCCAAGCCAGATTTGCGACTGACTCAGATTCCTATCGGGCCAGTTGCTGTCTTTGGTGCCAGTAACTTTCCCTTGGCATTCTCAGTCGCTGGAGGGGACACTGCATCAGCTTTAGCGGCAGGGTGTCCTGTTATTGTCAAGGGACATCCCGCCCATCCGGGTACCTCAGAACTGGCAGGTCGAGCAATTCAACTGGCCGTCCAAAAGACCGGTTTTCCAGAAGGGATTTTCTCCTTAATTCAAGGCAGTGGTCATGCTGTCGGGAGTGCTCTGGTGCAACATCCAGCAATCAAGGCGGTTGCCTTTACCGGTTCGCAAGCCGGTGGCCGTGCTTTGTTTGATTTGGCCGCCAGGCGCCCAGAACCAATTCCGGTTTTTGCTGAAATGGGTAGTGTTAATCCTATTTTTGTGTTGCCCCGTGCCCTGCAGGAAAATACGAAAACCTTGGCTTCAAAATATGCTGAATCTTTAACCTTAGGGGTCGGGCAATTTTGTACGAATCCCGGGCTGTTGTTTGCGGTCAAGGGAAGGGCATTGGATGATTTTTTAAAGTTTGTAGATACTGCGCTCAGCAGCACGGAATCTTTGCCGATGTTACATGCCGGGATTAAACAGAACTTTTATGCCGGGCTGGAGAATATCAAGCTGGTGCGGGGAGTCAGCAGCGTTGTGGTTGATGATTCTGCAGATGCTGGAAGCTGTTTTGTCTCGCCGGCTCTGTTGTTGGTTTCCGCTGCTGACTTTTTGCGGGAACCAAGTATAAGTGACGAAATTTTTGGCCCAGCTTCTGTGGTTGTCGAATGCGAATCTCAAGAACAAATGCTGAGTTTAGCTGAAAATTTATCGGGACAATTGTCCGCAACTGTTCATGCAACAGCTCATGAAGAAGATTTTTGTCGGCAGTTATTTTCTCTTCTGGAGAAAAAGGCCGGGCGCTTGATTCTCAATGATTTTCCAACCGGGGTGGAAGTCTGCCCTTCTATGCATCATGGCGGCCCGTATCCTGCGACTACTGACAGCCGTTTTTCATCTGTTGGAACTACGGCAATCAAGCGCTTTTTACGTTCGATTTGTTATCAGAATTTTGATCAGAACCTGCTTCCTCCTGAATTGTATGATACCTGATTTGACTGATCAAGCTTTTTACAGATGCCTCTACCCTATACATTGTTAACCTTATGAGGGTATTTTTTAAGAAGTAATCTGTTATTCATAACGTAGAAGATCAAAGGAGAGGATATGCTTAATCTGGTTTCAGCTTTCACTTACAGTGCGGATCAGTATCCAGACAAAACGGCAGTGGTTTGTGGAGAAACACGACTGACCTACCGGCAAATGAATGCAGCGATTAATCAAATCGCTAATGGATTGCTTGCCGCCGACATTGGCAAAGGGGATAACGTTGCGCTGAGTTGTCCGAATCTTCCTTATTTTCCGCTGGTCTACTATGCAATTCTGAAAGTTGGTGCGACTGTCGTTCCGCTGAACGTTCTGTCGACCGGAAGAGAAATTGCTTACTATCTTCATGATTGTAATGCTCAAGCCTATTTCTGTTTTCAGGGGACGCAAGAGTTGCCCATGGCTAAATCTGGTGATGAAGGCTTTCAGAAGGCTGAAAACTGTAGATATTTCTGGGTGATGATGGCCGACCCATCGGCTCCTTCTTCTATCGACGGAGCAACCAGTTTGGCTGAGATGATGGCATCACAGTCTGACGCTTGCAATATTGCATATACCGATTCAGTGGATACGGCAGTGATCCTTTACACCTCGGGAACCACCGGTTTTCCAAAAGGTGCCGAACTTTCGCATTCTAACATGGTGCTGAATGCTCTTGCATCTAAGACGATTATGGCTTTTGTTTTTCCGGATGTTCAGATCGTGACTCTCCCCCTGTTTCACTCTTTCGGTCAGACCTGTCAGATGAATGGTGGTTTCGCTACTGGAAACACGTTGGTACTGATTCCCCGGTTCACTCCTGAAGCGGTTTTTACAGCCTTGCAGCAGGAACAGGGGACGGTCTTTGTCGGTGTGCCAACGATGTATTGGGCTCTATTGTCCTATGATAATTCAGCTGGCAAATTCAATATGGAGGAAATCATCAAAACCCTTCGTCTTGGGGTCTCCGGTGGCGCTTCCTTACCATTGGAGATACTCAAAGGGTTCGAAGAAAAGTACCGTGTTCCGATTCTTGAAGGATACGGTCTTTCAGAAACCTGTCCAGTGGCAACATTCAATCATCTTGATCGCAGTAGAAAACCAGGTTCGGTGGGTACGCCAATCTGGGGAATTGAGGTCAGAATTGTTGCTGAAGATGGAACGACACTGCCGGTTGGTGAGGTTGGTGAAGTTGTCATCCGTGGGCATAACATTATGAAAGGTTATTACGGTAAGGGTGATGCAACAAGGGATGCTATTCAGAGGGATGGGTGGTTCCATTCTGGCGATCTGGGAAAACTGGACGAAGAAGGTTATCTCTATATTGTGGATCGCCTCAAGGATATGATTATTCGTGGTGGTTATAATATCTATCCCCGCGAAATTGAGGAGATACTTATGACGCACCCTGGGGTCTCTCTGGTAGCAGTTATCGGGGTACCCTATGACCAGCACGGTGAAGAAATAAAGGCCTATGTGGTACTCAAGCAGGGAGAAATTCTCGCTGAGAAAGATTTGATTGCCTGGTCTAAGGAGCAGATGGCGATTTACAAATATCCGCGTATTGTGGAATTTCGTGATACTCTGCCGATGACAGCGACCGGAAAAATTTTAAAAAAAGAACTCAAAGCTGAATTAAAGAAAGATAATAACTAAGGTGTTTAGGAACAAATAAATTATGAATTTTATTGAGCAAAATACCACATTTCTAAAAATTGAAGACTGGGGTTTGACAGATTATTGGCTTGCTTTTGATCGTCAGGCAGAAATGGTTGCTGCCAGACTTAGTGGCAGCGGGAACGATATCCTGGTTTTTGTTGAACATCCAACGACGGTCACTCTTGGCCGACGTGCGACTCAGGATGACTTACGCTTTTCTGAAGAAGTTTTCTCAGAACGTGGAGTCACCCTGCAAAAAATCAATCGTGGAGGCTTGGCTACAGCTCATGAACCGGGACAACTGGTGGTTTATCCGATAGTTCAATTGAAGAAAAATGACTTGCGCTGGTTTGCTAATCAATTCTTGAATGTTGTTATCAATGTCCTGGCTGATTATGGTGTCGAGGGGTATCTGAAAGATGGTGAGCCTGGGGTCTGGGTTGCTGGCCGGAAAATTTGCAGCTTTGGCATTGCTCTAAAAAAATGGATTTCATCCCATGGAATTGCCCTTAATATCAATAACACTCTCGAAACTTTTGATATGATTATTCCTTGCGGTCGACCGCATGAGGTCGTGACATCTCTCAGTCGTGAGCTGAAACACCCTGTAGCTATGGCGGAAGCGAAAATACGGCTGGTTAAACATTTTTGTGTCGCGTTCGATTACCACAAAGACTAGACAGTCTTTAACAAATTTCTGAGATGGAGATGGTTATGCAATGTCACGAAGTTGATTTTAAAATTTTTGGTGATGATATGCAGATGGTTCAGGTTGAGCTTGATCCTGGAGAAACTGTTGTTGCTGAAGCTGGGGCGATGACCTATATGGAAGAAGGAATCAGTTTTGAAGCGCGGATGGGAGATGGTTCCGAACCTGAACAAGGATTGTTTGGTAAGCTCCTAGGTGCCGGAAAACGGGTACTGACTGGTGAGTCAATCTTTATGACTCATTTTACGAATCAGGGTCGGGGAAAGCAGCACGTTGCCTTTGCTGCCCCTTATCCGGGGAAGATAATCCCTCTTGATCTTGCATCGATTTCAGGGGGTGAAATCCTCTGTCAAAAAGACGCTTTTCTTTGTGCCGCACATGGAACCCAGATCGGGATAGCCTTCCAG
>JASFYS010000069.1:0-31507 GCA_045047095.1 Desulfuromusa sp.
CGTAGTGGTTTTTCAGGGGCGAAGGCCTACATATAGTAGGTCGAGGTCCTGAAAAACCGCTGCAACACCGGAGGTCGGACTTTTTGCGACGCCATCATTATATTGCTCATGGATAAAATATAGCACTTGAATCAGAAAATTCAGTTTTTAAGCAGTTTTTGATACAGCTGCTGATACTGTTCCGCCGAATTTACCCAACTGAAATCCTGGGTCATCCCCCGCTTGACAATAGTCAGCCAGCGTCGCCGCTGTGAATAGAGTTCCAGAGCACGGTCAATTGTCTGCAGGAGTTCCTGTGAATTAAAATGGTCAAAGATAAAGCCATAGCCGGACGCGGGATGCTCATTGACATCAACAACCGTATCAGCCAAACCACCGGTTCTACGGACGATTGGCAAAGCTCCATAATTAAGAGCGATCATCTGGGTCAGACCACAGGGTTCATAACGACTTGGAACCAGCAACAGATCAGCCGCTGCATAGAGTCGATGGGAAAGGGCTTCATTAAAAGTGAGATTAATCGAAACCTGACTGGGATACTGTCCGTGCTGTTCCTGCCAGAATTGCATCTGTTCCTGGGTTCCCGAACCAAGCAACACAAACTGGACATCTCGCTCCAGCAGTTGCGCCCAGACCGCCTCAATCAAGTCGATTCCCTTTTGCTGGTCGAGCCGGCTGACAACTGCAATCATTGGCCTATCTCGAGTCAACTCAAGCTGTAACTCTTTCTGCAAGGCTGTTTTACAGAAACTCTTTCCCCTGACATTGGTCGCTGAATAATGATGCTGCAGATACACATCGGTCTCGGGATTCCAGATCCGCTGATCCAGGCCATTGATAATGCCGGACAAATCTTTGGCACGTGAACGGAGCAAACCGTCGAACCCTTGCCCCTGTTCGGTTCCTTGAATTTCATAACAATAGGTCGGGGATACCGTGTTGATCAGATCGGCAAAATTGATCCCGCCCTTTAGAACTGACAAGCGTCCGTAGTATTCCAAAGCATCAGAAGAACCAAGTTCCTGGGGCAACTCCAGAGTCTTCAATAAGGAAATTGGAAACATCCCCTGATAAGCGAGATTATGAACCGTCAACAACGTACGGGTCTGAGCATAAAATTTCTGGTTTGCATAGCTGGTTTTCAATAATGCTGGAAGTAACGAGGGCTGCCAATCATGGATATGGATAAGGTCGGGTTTAAATTTGAGAAGTTTGGCCATTTCCAGAACCGCCCGGGAGAAAAACCCAAAACGGAGATCATTATCGGGATAATCACCTGTCGCTGTCCCATAGATTCCCTTACGGTCAAAAAATTCAGGGGTATCGATGAACCAGTATGGAACACCATCATAGACCGCCCGCTTCAAGCTGCCCCGATAAGCCCTGTTATCCAAGGTGATTTCAATGCTTTTATTACTTTTGGCCAGCCCGGTCTTCCCCTGCTCAACGACCCGATAACAAGGGATAACCACCTGAACATCATGACCAAGCTGCCGCAATGCTCGCGGCAACGATCCAACGACATCGGCCAGCCCGCCAGTTTTTGCGAAAGGGGTTGATTCAGAGGCAACAAACAGAATCTTCTTCCCCCGGTTCTCTGCCACCGGAATAATTTTCTCGGTTATTCTTTCCGTATCGAGTTGTTGTAACAGCTCATCCACTTGATAACCGACCCGCTTGGCCAGTTGAGATAGCCGTTTGAGTTGTTGCAGCAGCTTGAGAATCCTTTCCTGAACAGCCTGCGAATCACTCTCAGCCATCGGACTGCAGATAAATAGTTCAAATTGCAGCATGACTAAACAAAGCGCCGCAAACTTTTCCTGTTCAAACCAGTCAATATGATCATAGTAGTGGCAAGACAGAAGCGTTCTGAACTGTCTATGATTAAAAAACCTGTCCAACAATTGGAATATGTGCTGATCATCAACGACAGCGGAACGCTTCAACATTCTGGACAGTTTTGTAAACTCCGATTTGCCAAGCATTGCCCCGGGAAAAATTGTCTGGGTCAAAATTTCAAGGATATATTCAGCATCCATGGATGCAACGGGTTCAGTTTGGTAGCAGTTGGAGAGTTGTGTGATCAGCTGTTCAAGCTTACGTTTGGCGCGTTCAGGGCGGGAAAGTTCCAGCAACTCTTTTGCCACATCCCAGGTATCCTCAATGAGGATGGCATCATGGTCAAGGAACAGGTTCTGCCGACCAGTATCTCCGTAGCGATCCCAGATTTTCTGCCAGCGACCATCTTCATCTCGAAGCCCTTTGAACTCCGTTAGAACCCGATGGCAGTAAGGTTGAAGATGGAAAGCCCCCCCGGTAAATAGTTGTGCTGCCGGCTGAATAAACTGGACTCCGCCGCTGATATCTGACAGCAAAACAAAATCATTGGAAACATCAATATCACAAGCCTGGAAATAGTTCACCCCCTCTTTATCAGCCATCAACGAAGGGGCACCTATCTTCCCTGAAATTTGCTTAGAAGAATTATTGCAGAGAACCAGAACCGTTTGATCCATCAACCGGTTGCTGTAAACAAGGATATCTTCTTCAACTCCATAAGTAGAGATAAAATCGTAAAGCTGAAACATCTCAGCACCGCTGAACAATGCCCGCTGACGCAGTAGAGGGAAAATCTGCTGTTCATGCTGCTGAATTAATTTCAGATTGGACTGTTCCTGCCAACGCGGAGCCAGATATTCCATGCCATATTTTTCATGCAACCCCTCAACCTGACCGTGCCCAAACATCGGCAGCCCCGGCATCGTCGCCAGCAGCGTCGCAACACAGAAGTATTTATCGCCATTTCCAAACTGTTCGACGGCAGGTTCTTCATCTGGGTTACTCATAAAATTAACAAACCGCTGCAGGATTGCCGGATCAAATGCCAGAATATTTTTCAGAGTTTCCCGATATTTACTATTCTCTTCCCTTTTCAACATATTCATAAAGGCGCTATTATAAACCCGGTGCATTCCCAGAGTGCGGACAAAATAGCCTTCCATCAGCCAGAAAGCCTCGGCCACCAACAAAGTATCCGGAGCTTCAACCCGAATGCGATCGACCAATTCGCGCCAGAACTCCACGGGGAAATAGCGATTGAATTCCTCCTGACTCATGGCGTGATCGCTACGTGATGGAACCCCCGCACCGCCACCCGGTAATGGATACCAGAGCCGCTGGAAGTGCTTTTTTGCCAACGTCATGGCGGCATCGAAACGGATAATCCGAAACCGCTTTGAGACCTTGATAATCAACTGAATCATGGCTTCACGCACAGCTGGAAGCAGATAGTTCAATTGAGCCGTATCATTCCACGGTAGATGAGTTCCGTCATTTCCATGATAAATAAAGCGCACCTCACCTGTATGTCGATGCTGGTAACGACACACCACCGCAGCTTCGCTATGGTCAAAATAACCATCTTCAATCTGCATTGAATACTCAGAATCCTCACTCAGATCAGGGCCGCTGAACTGGTATCCAGGATAGGGGGGATGCGGAAGCTGAATAAACCAGTCAGGATGTTCATGCAGTAAAGCCGATTCTATTCCGGTATGATTGGTGACAACATCACACGCCAGGTCAATGCCACGCTGCAGACAGCGTTGGCGCAGATTTTCAAAGGCATCATCCCCACCCAGATCTGCAGCAATCCGGTAATCATCAATAGCATAGGCTGATGCGGCAACTTGAAGCTGCCCGCAGAGGTTTTTGACCTTCAACGAAGCCTTCGACCGCTGCCAGATTCCAATTAACCAGAGGCTGGTAAATCCGTACCCTGCGAGCTCATTCAGCTCTTCATCCGGAATCTGATCAAGAGCCCGGATCTCACGGTGATACTTATCTGACAGCTGTCTCAGCCAGACATAGGTCGATTTAGCTAACAGAACCGTCCTTGGCATCCAATCCAGATCAACTGTGAAATCAGCATATTCTTCATCCATAAATGCTGCGGGATCTAGCGGTATTGTTTCCGGTTCTCCTGGCGAGCCCGGGAAGAAACCTTCCTGTTCATACTGTTCAAAAGCAGCAGAAATACGATCCAGTAAAGTTTTTGGCAGAATAGCTGCCCAGGTCTGGCGCAAAATACTTAATTGCTGTTGTAGCGTTTTGCCTTGGCGTAGTGATTCCAACAAGCGTGCCAGTAAGGTCTGTGGCTGCGAGATAAAGGTATCTTCGGTTTGTGGAATTGCCTGGTCAATAAGTTCTAATTGCTGACGATATCCACTGACAGCATTTAAACGCTGTTCTTCGGCAGCAAATAATTCACGTGCGGGTTGCAATGCTGGGTTTTGATTCTGGACATAAAGGAGAACCAGCTCCAGGAACAACTCTTTAGTCTGTTTTTGATCTTCGAGCAAACGGATCAAGCCAGCGGAATCAATTTGCTTTAATTCAATCTCTGGAACAGGGAAATACCGCAGATAAGGCTGAAACAGATTATCCACACCGGCTAATTCTAGAGTTTGATCGACAATCCTGATGCGATTATTCTCCAGATGAAATCCCCGGCGGCTGAGAAAATCATCAGCAACATGGCGTAAAACTTCATTTAATGTGGCCCAAAGTTCCATTTGTGCAGCGGTAAATGGTGCCGCTGTTGATTTATGCAGGTGGTCTGCCAGTAAATGGCGGAAGTAGGTGCGTTCCGGACGAGGTTTCTGAGAGAATTGCGACGTCAATCGTGCGCCATCCCAGGCTTTTCGCCCGCACTGAAGACCGAGCGGGTAATATTTTTTCAAAAAATTAGTTTTCATGCTGTGCTGCCTTGTTGATTTCAGCACGCCGTAAAAAATCTGCTGCTTCTTCTGGTGCCGTTGGATTGATATGGAACCCTGAACCCCATTCAAAACCAGTCATCCGGGTCAATTTAGGCGCAATTTCGATATGCCAGTGGAAACTGAATGGCAGCATAGCCCAATAGTCAGGCCTCCCCCAGCGTGAATGCATCGGTGGCGCACTGTGAAGAATCAAAGAGTAGGGCGGATCTCTCAGTACGCTTCTGAGCCGTTGTAAAGCATCACGTAAAGCAACCGCTAATAACTTCAGCTGTTGATCAGTCTGTGCGGCAAAATCATGCTTATGCTCCATCGGTGTAATCATCAACTCAAAAGGAAAGCGTGAGGCATAAGGGGCGTAAACCAGAAAGTTTCCATCATCACTGACAACCCGCTCTTTTTCTTCCCGTTCCTGCCGGATCAAGTCACAGACCAGGCAGCGTTCTTTGCGCTGAAAATGTTCCTGGCAACAATTGAGCTCCGTCGCGACCAATGGAGGAATCAGCGGAACAGCAATGAGCTGAGAATGAGAATGGAGAATGTTCGCTGCCGTGCCAATCCGACAGTTTTTAAAAATAAAAATGTAGCGAAAACGACTATCATTACGTAGATCCAGCATACGCACCCGATAGGCTTTTAAAACTTCCGTAATTTGCTCAATACTTAAGTCTGCCATTTGGGTTTCATGATCCGGCGTTTCAATAATAAGTTCGTGGGCACCGATCCCATTCATCCGGTCATAAAGCCCTTCTGCCCGGGGATCCAGTTCCCCTTCTACTCTAAGTGCCGGAACTTTGTTTGGAATCACCCGGACCTGCCAGCCGGGTTGATTCGGAGCACTGCCACCAGGGCGGTGGACATAGATTTCCGCAGGAGTTTTACTTTCATGTCCGGGGCAAAAGGGGCAAAAACTGGTTAAGGGTGCCTCATGCTGCTGCCAGAAATCCTGGAGCCGCCGACCCTGACCCAGAGACATAATTGTCCAGTTATCTTTCATTGGATCCCAGCGTAGTTCGGACAAAGTCTTTATCCTTTCAAAGTAAGAACTATAGTTATTAAACAGAGCTGTAAGAGAACAACAATTCTGAGTTAAACCAGCCAGTTTTCTTCATCCAACACTGAACCCCGGTAGCAGAAACTGGCACCTCCTTCTGTTGGCCAACGCCCATTTTCACGTTTATCCTTATAAACATGACAACTCAAACCAACCATATCACCGGGATGCAGTTGTAAAGCTTTAAGGGGAACGGCCATCTCCAGAACCTGATCACTCGCCGCAGGTCCTGACGCCAAAACCTCTCCAGCACGATAAACTTCAAGTTTTTTGCCATTGAGGCGATAACGGATATGAAAGAGTTCCTTGGCCGTCAACCGGATTTCAAACACCCCTTTCTGACCACCCAGGCGTTTGATCATCTGTGCCTGATCAACACGAAAATAGAGATAGTTAGAATCATAGCCGTAGTGAAGTTTTTTCAAACTTTCGCGACTGGCATACATCGCGCCACCGACAGATAATTCGAGACATCCCGCCGCTAACCACTCAAAATAATCTCCGATAAAGCCATCGATATCCGGGGTGAAACAAGCTGTCGGTTCAAACCCTGCGACCTTGACAGAGACAGGTTTAATGGCACTATACAGCTGAGCCGGTGCGGAAACACCTTGCACATGGTACAGCCCTTCAAGGTGGCGACGAAACAGCCGGTCAAAAATATCAGCCTGAGTAGAAGTATGTTCATCACCGTACCACCAAAACCAATCGCTCCCTTCAGCCCGAAGAAGTTCACGAACGAGGTCGCTGAGAGGTTCATCGGGATGATCCAGGGCATAATGAACGTCATCAGTCAAAACATCCTGGCGTGCCTGATGCAGAAGTTCCCAGGCCCGGTTTTCTTCTGGATGGCCAATCCAGGTGGTAAAATCAGAACGGATCCATGATCCCGCAGCCAACCTGTCCAGAGAGACCGGTTTGCTTTGCGATAGTGCGTCTTTGATAGTTGACATCTCCAGCTCAGGAGCCTGGGACAAAGCCTGATAAAAATCACGGAGGAAAGGATAACCATTGTCAGCATAGCGTTCCCAGCAGTTTTCACCATCTAAAATTATGGCGACAGTTCCCCCTGGAGCCAACCGGGCAATTCCTTGCAGGCGTTCCAATAAATCATTGACGGCTTCTGTGCCTTTCCATCCGGCATACAGGAAGCCAATCCGATCAGACAGTTCACGATCGCGGAACAGTAAAGGCAGATCGCTGTATTGGTAGGGCTGATAAAGTTTGCTCCGATCAGCTAGCCCTCCAGCAAGACTACGCGCCAGGATATCCTCATCAGTTGCCGCCCAGAGAGCTCCTTCTTCGGCTAATATTTTAACCGCGGCCTCACTAACACCCCCTTCAGCCGGCCACATTCCACGTTGCCGCTGACCGAAAATTCGTGCGGCAGTTTTTAACCCTTCACGCACCTGCAAGCGAGCATCTTCAGGATAGCGAAATTCAGTGGCTGGCAAAGGGAGCCCGGGGCTGGGCTCCTGTGCTGTATGCAGATCACAGAGTAACGGGAGAATCGGATGGGCATAGGGGGTCACTGATATTTCTATCTGACCACTTTCTTCTAATTGACGATGGAACTGCAGTGTCCGTTTCACCTCATCATGGCAGCAGTTCAATAATTGTTGTTTTTGTTCTTCCCGAAAATGAGTCCCCTGCTGCAAAAGTTCGGCAATGAACTGCGACCTTTTCCGCAGGTGATACCCTGTCCAGGCCAACAGAAACCAGACCTGCAAATCAAGCAAGTCCTGGTCGTTAAAACTCTGGGCCTCAGGATGTGCCCCCTTACCACGTTGGAGAAAAAGTTCATGGTAGCGGGCATGAGTGAGGATCTGAGTTTCTTCGTTAACCGAAAAAAAATGTTCAACCATGAACTGACGCTCTGCTTCAGCCAATTCTTCGGGCTTACACGAAAGTAATTCAAGCCAGCGGTCATGATCCTCACCATTGGCATAACGTTCAAGCTGTTCAAGCAGGGAGGGAACCAGATTGACGGTGACGCGTGCATCAGTCTCAACAATGGTCTCCAGCATCTCACTGTAATCTTTTACCCCATGCAGCCAGGTCCAGGGAAGCAGGGTCTGGCCGCTGACCGGATCTCGATAATCCGGTTGATGCATGTGCCAGAGAATACAAACTTTAAGAGGTTTATTAACTTCAGGCTTCGCGGCAATAGTTGCCATTCGATTTCCTTTTCTTAAGCTAGCTTAGGATAGTCAACAGGCTGCTGGATAATTCTATTTCGTCAGCAAGAGGTAATAGTGAACTAAAATTCTTATTATAGCCAGAATTTGTCAGTCGATTGCTGCAATTTTATCAGCTTTACGGCATTGATACCACCCCACCGGAATAAGTCACTTGCCCTGCTGCTCGGCAACTGGCATAGTCCCGCCCATGCGAAAAAAAGCCTTTAACCTCTACTCAACCTATCTAAAGCAACACTTCGGTGGAAGAGTCCATAAAATTTCCATCGATGCTGGCTTTGGCTGCCCGAACCGCCAAGGTGGGCGCGATGCGCACGGCTGTATTTTTTGTGACCCTGGCGGCTCTGGTGCAGTTGGCATTGAACGCAATGAACCAATTGCTACCCAAGTGGAAAACGCTAAAGAGATCATGCGGAGAAAATATCGGGCAAAATGGTTTATCGCCTATTTTCAGCCCTTTTCCAATACCTTTGCTCCAGTTCCCCACCTGCGTCACTGCTACAACCAGGCTCTGGCAGTGGAGGATGTTGTTGGGCTGGCGGTTGGAACCAGACCAGACTGTGTTCCAGAACCGGTCATGGATCTGCTTGGAGAATACCATCAAAAAACTGATTTCTGGTTAGAGCTGGGTCTTCAGAGTATCCACGACAGAACCCTTGATTACCTGCAACGCGGACATAATTACGCCTGTTTTCTTGATGCCTACCAACGTGCAAAACAACGCAACTTACGGATTTGTGCCCATGTAATCCTGGGGCTCCCCGGTGAAAGTCACGCAGATATTATGGCAACGGCCGATGAGGTTGCACGACTGAATGTTGATGGCATCAAACTGCATCTGCTCCATATCCTCAACGGCACTCCCCTGGGAGAATTATACAAACAGGGTCAGGTTCCGATGTTGGAAATGGATGAGTATGTTGAACTGGTCGTCGATTTCATCGAACGGTTACCAGCAAATACATTGATCCATAGGCTGACCGGTGATGGCCCTCGCGATATTCTCCTGGCACCAATCTGGTCGATGAATAAGTGGGAAGTCCTCAACGCCATTGATGCGGAACTGGAACGACGCGGCTCAAAGCAGGGTGATAAATACCTGGAAAACCGGCAAGACGAGGCTGAAGACATTTAGACTATCAGGTTTTAGACTACAGCCTCCACATTTCAGAGGGGGAACAGTGCAAATCCAGCAAGCTGAAGAGATCACGGGAAAGATGGCATACGCCCCACCGCAGCGGAGATAAGCCTTAGCGAAGACCGCTCAGGAGCGGATTGAGGTGGACACTTCGATATCTGAACTTTCCAGAGTCGGGGTTGCCCCACTCCAGGAAATCAGCATTAACGATGCCCAAACAAGACTAATGAGTAAAATCACCAAACGAAACATGGCGCGCAAACTAACAGAAGTTTTCTTATTAATCAACACTCTATAACCGAATGTGAATAATAGATAAATGTTCGATCTTAACAGTCTCAATCCACAACAACGCAAAGCGGTCACTCACAAAAAGGGATCTCTGCTGCTTCTGGCCGGAGCTGGGTCAGGAAAAACCCGGGTGATTACCTGCCGAATCGCCCACCTGCTGCAGCAGGGAATTCCTGCTGAACAAATTCTCGCCGTAACCTTTACCAACAAAGCTGCCCGGGAAATGCGTGAGCGGGTGCGCGAGATGGTTGGCCAAGCTGCCGCCAAAGGGATGGTGATCGCAACTTTCCACTCCCTCTGCGTCCGCATCCTTAAAGCCCACATTGATCGCCTCGGATTTAAGAAGAACTTTTCTATCTATGCTACTGCCGATCAGCAGCGATTGATACGAGATTTGTTGCGAGAATTGAGCCCAGAGAGCAGTTCTACCGCTGCTGATCAGGTTCTCTGGCGGATCAGCACCGCAAAGAACCATTTGGTCACTCCCAGTAGTTACCAGGTTGACAATCGAGACCCGGTCTCATTGTTAGTTGCCACAATTTATCCGCGCTACCAAAAAGCTCTCAAAGCTTTCAATGCCGTAGACTTTGATGATTTGCTGATGTTTACGGTGCAGTTACTTGAACACCATGCTGACCTGCAAAAACATTATTGCCAGCGCTTTCAATATCAAATGGTCGATGAATATCAGGATACCAACCCGGTTCAATATCGCTTATTGAAGTTGCTGGCAAGCGAGCATGGCAATCTGTGTGTGGTTGGCGATGACGATCAATCCATCTATGCTTTTCGCGGGGCTGATGTCGCCAATATCCTTGACTTTGAACGCGATTTTCCTGGCACCAGAGTCATCAAACTGGAGCAGAATTATCGTTCAACCGGAAACATCCTTGCAGCAGCCAATGCCGTCATAAAAAACAACCTGAAACGGAAAGAAAAAGCACTCTGGACCGACACTGGTAGTGGATCAAAAATTGAATATCTCCTCTGTGAGGATGGTGCAGACGAAGCCCGCCAGACGATGGAGCTGATTCATGCCACAAAATATCGAGACAAACTTAATTATGGTGATTTCGCTATACTCTACCGCACTAACAACCAGTCACGTGCTTTTGAAGAACAGTTGCGCTATGAGAATATTCCCTATGTCCTGATTGGCGGACAGCAGTTTTTTGATCGTAAAGAAATCAAGGATGTCATCGCCTACCTGAAGATTATCCAGAACCCGGCTGATGAGGTTAATCTGTTGCGGATACTCAACTATCCCAAACGCGGAATTGGGGCAGGAAGCATCGATCGAATCATTCGCTATTCCGCTGACCAAAGTATCTCTCTCTGGAAGGTACTGCAGCAGACTGAACAGGTTCCTGAAATAAATGATAGAACTGCGGCGGCATGTGGATCTTTTGCAGACCTGATTAAGCGTTACCAAAAACGCTTTAAACAGCCACTTCGGCTCCTCGAAACCCTGCAGGAGCTCTTTACAGAACTGAAATTTGCAGATGAAATCTATCGACAGGAAAAAGATCCGCAGGTTGCCCGCCGGCGGGTTGAAAATCAGGAAGAACTGCTGAACAGCATGTCAATTTACCTGGATCGCACTGCTCAGCCCAACCTGTCCGGGTTTCTCGAAAGAATTTCCCTGTTTGACGATGATACCCCTGGAAAAAATGACAAAGAGAGCAAGCTGGCACTTGATGCCGTGACCCTGATGAGTTTACATTCAAGCAAAGGGTTAGAATTCCCGGTCGTCTTTCTAACCGGTTTGGAAGAAGGTTTCTTACCCCATAAAAAATCAATTTATGAAACCTTTGATATTGATGAAGAACGACGCCTTTGTTATGTCGGTATCACCCGGGCACAACAGCAATTATTTTGTCTGGGAGCCCAGCAGCGGCGTAAATACGGCAAACTGGAGCAACGGGAACCCAGTCGGTTTCTCAGTGAAATTCCAGAAGATTTAATCCAAAAATCGGTGGGAGAGCCACCACCCAAAAGTACCCCGGCAGATGAAGCGATAAGTGCCAGTAGTTTTTTTGACAATATCAGTCAGCTGCTTGGGAATTAGCCAATTTACAGAGAAAATATTAAGGAGAGTGTTTTATGTCGATGATTAAAGCTACATTTCCCGGAGGGGCAATGGTGACCGCACATTTTGGAGATTTTACAGTTCCCACCGATCAACCCGAAGAAGATGGTGGAGCCAACTCAGCTCCAGAACCCTACATGTTGTTTTTAACCTCCATTGTCACCTGTGCTGGTTTTTATGTGCAAAAGTTTTGCCAACAACGTGAGCTGTCCACAGAAGGGATGACAATGACTCTGGATATCGAGCGTAACCCGGAGATGCGTCGCCTGGAAAAAGTTAAAATGGCTATCCAACTTCCAGAAGGTTTCCCGAAAAAGTATCACCGCGCCGTCATCCGTGCTGCTGGCATGTGCTCAGTCAAAAAAGCAATTGCAGATCCACCGGAATTTGAGGTGATTACGGAATAACAGGTTCGCGGTGTTTCCTCGGGCGCTGAAGGAATTGAAGAAACAGGGTTGCAGGTAACCCTCTCTCTGTCCCTTTGCTGTTCTATCAATCCGCTTATGGTGTGGGTCAATAGTCAAATGGCTCAAGTCGTACCTTGGGCAACTGACTTGCGTCACCGGTCAGATATTCATCGACACACCTCGCGACCTCGCGACCTTCGCTGATCGCCCAGACTACCAGGCTTTGGCCTCGGCGGCAGTCGCCAGCGGCAAACACACCGTCGATTGAACTCATCCGGGTTTTAGGTTCGGTTACGATGTTGGAACGTTGATCCGTTTCGCAACCGGCTTGTTTTACAAGCTCTGAGCGTGGTCCGAGAAAGCCCATGGCCAGAAGAACCAGATCACATTTCCAGAGGTGTTCGCTTCCCGGTATTTTCTCTGGGCGGCCGTTAACCCAGTTGACCTTGACGGTTTCCAGACCGGTGATATTTTTGTCCCTGCCAATGAAGCGGGTGGTCATAATTTCATAGTGGACATCACCACCCAGAACCTGCATTTCTTCAACTGAGGTACTGACACGCATAATGCGTGACCATTGTGGCCAGGGATTATTGGCACTGCGTTCTGCTGGGGGGTGTTCAAGCAGCTCGAAGTTGACGACACTGGTTGCACCCTGTCGCATCGACGTACCAATGCAGTCCGAACCGGTATCACCACCACCGATGACGATCACCTTTTTCCCCTTGGCATTGATCGGTCTTTGTTTAGGATGCAGTGCAGCGACGTTATGATCTCCCCAGCAGGCGCGATTCTGCTGAGGTAAAAATTCCATCGCAAAGTGAATCCCTTTTAGCTCACGCCCTTCAACGGGAAGATCTCGTGGTTCTTCAGCGCCAGTAGCAATCACAACGGCATCAAAGGAGGACTTAATTTCAGCGAAGGTCGTGTCCTTGCCGACTTCGCAGGAATATCTGAATTCAATCCCTTCTGCCTCCAGAAGATCAATGCGACGCTGAACCCTCTGCTTCCACAACTTATAGTGAGGGATGCCATACATCAGCAAGCCGCCAGCGCGGTCAGATTTTTCCACGACTGTCACCTTGTGGCCGGCACGGTTGAGCTGCTGGGCACAAGCCAGTCCGGCAGGACCGCCGCCGATAATGGCAACGGACTTGCCGCTGCGTTGGGTTGGGGGCTGGGGACGAATCCAACCTTCTTCAAAGCCTTTATCAACGATTGACACTTCGTGCAGCTTGATGGTCACAGGGGGCTCATTTATACCCAGGACACAGGATGTTTCACATGGCGCCGGACACACCCGACCGGTAAATTCCGGAAAATTATTAGTGGCATGCAAAGCGACCAGAGCCTGCTTCCACCGGCCGCGATAGACCAGATCGTTCCATTCCGGGATCAGGTTACCCAACGGACAGCCAGTCATACAAAAGGGGACACCACAATCCATGCAGCGGGCGGCCTGGGTCTTGACCTTCTCCTCGCTAGGATAGTTATAGTGTTCGTCAAAATTTTGCAGCCGCGCGTTGACCGGTTGTAAAGTCTTATCGCGACGGCCATGTTTTATAAATCCACGTGGATCACCCATGAGCGAACTCCTTCTCTTTTTCAGCCTTGGCTGCTCTTTCGGTCAGCACCCGGCGGTATTCGCGAGGGAAGACCCGAACAAAACGTGACAGATAATCGTCCCAGCTCGCAAGGACTTCAGCAGCACGAGGCGAACCGGTCAGGGTGTGGTGTCTACTGATGATCTGCTGTAACCACTCGGCATCCTCATCTTCAATTGTCATCTGCTCAAGGTCAATCATCGCCGGATTACAGCGACGGCGGAAGCGATTATCGTCGTCCAGAACATAGGCGAAACCACCCGACATGCCAGCAGCAAAATTGCGGCCGGTGCGCCCCAGACAAACCACGCGACCTCCGGTCATGTATTCGCAGCCGTGGTCACCGGTTCCCTCGACAACTGCAGTGGCACCAGAGTTGCGGACGCAAAAACGTTCACCTGCCTTACCGGCAAAGTACGCCTCACCGCCGGTGGCTCCGTAAAGAACGGTGTTTCCGATAATCGAATTTTCCTGCCAGACGAAGGTCGCCTTAGGATCAGGGCAGATGCTGATTTGTCCACCGGCCATCCCCTTGCCGACGTAGTCATTGGCCTCGCCGACGAGCCGCAGGTCAATACCTGGAGCCAGAAATGCCCCGAAACTCTGCCCAGCGATTCCGGTCAGGTTAATATTGATGGTGCCGTCAGGCAGTCCTTCGCGGCCATGCAGCATCGCAATCTGACCTGAAAGCATGGTACCAAAAGTCCGGTTGGAGTTACGAATCGGCAGCTCGATATGAACCTTTTCCTGACGTTCCAGAGCTGGTGCGGCAAGCTTGATCAGTTGATTGTCCAGCTGTTTTTCCAAGCCATGCTCCTGCTTCTGAACACAGCGGGTGGAAACCTCGTTGCCAACCTGAGGTTTGGTCAGAATACGGGAGAAGTCAAGACCTTGGTTTTTCCAATGCTTAATTGCAGTATCCATCTCCAGATACTGGGTCTGACCAATCAGTTCGTCGAGGCTTCGTACTCCCAACTCGGCCAGCAGTTCACGGACTTCTTCGGCCAGGAAGGTGAAATAGTTGATGACATGCTCGGGTCTACCGGTGAACTTGGTGCGCATTGCCTCGTCTTGGGTAGCGACACCGACCGGGCAGGTATTGAGGTGACATTTGCGCATCATGACACAGCCGATGGTAACCAGCGCTACCGTGGCAAAGGCAAACTCTTCGGCACCAAGCAGGGCGGCAATGATAACATCACGGCCAGTACGCAATTGACCGTCGGTCTGAACAATAATCCGGCTACGCAGATCGTTGAGTACCAGTGTTTGTTGGGTCTCTGCCAGACCAATTTCCCAGGGTATGCCGGCGTGTTTGATTGAAGAGGTTGGCGAAGCTCCAGTGCCACCATCAAAACCAGCAATAATAACGCGTTCCGCATGCCCCTTACTGACTCCAGCGGCAACGGTGCCAACACCAACTTCACTGACTAACTTGACGGTAATATCGGCCTTTGGATTGCAGTTCTTCAGATCGAAAACCAATTGAGCCAGGTCTTCAATCGAATAGATATCATGATGTGGTGGCGGTGAAATCAAGGTGACGCCTGGAACACTGTAACGCAGTTCAGCAATGTATTCACTGACCTTATGCCCTGGCAGTTGTCCCCCTTCACCAGGCTTGGCCCCTTGCGCAATCTTGATCTGTAACTCGTCGGCGTTGACCAGATAGTGTGGCGTAACCCCGAAGCGCCCCGAAGCTACCTGTTTGATCGCGCTACGGCGCAAATCACCATTGGCATCGGGGGTGAACCGGCGCGGGTCTTCGCCCCCTTCTCCGGTGTTTGACTTGCCGCCAAGGCGGTTCATGGCAATGGCCAAAGTTTCGTGGGCCTCAGGTGAAATTGAACCAAGACTCATCGCTCCGGTACAGAAGCGCTTGATGATGTCACTGAGCGGCTCTACTTCATCCAGCGGAATAGGTTGATTTTGTGGCTTGAACTTGAACAACCCGCGCAATGTACAGAGGTGCTCACTATGGCTGTTAACCTGAGCTGAAAAACGTTTGTAGTCGTCACGGCTACCGGAACGAACAGCATGTTGCAGTAGGGCGATAACCTCCGGGTTCATCAGGTGCAACTCTCCTTCACGCCGCCATGAATACTCAGAACCACGATCGAGGTCACGATGGCGATCCACCCGCTCGGCATAAGCGAAACGGTGACGCATCAGACTTTCGGTGGCAACCTCAAGCAGACTTGCACCACCGATGCGACTGGCGGTACCGGGGAAGTATTTTGCGGTGAATTCCTGATTCAAGCCGACAATCTCAAAAATCTGCGCGCTACAGTAACTTTGCAGGGTGCTGATTCCCATTTTAGAGAAGACCTTGAGCAGACCTTTGCCGATCGCTTTGATGTAGTTTTTACTGTAATGATAGAGGATATCGGTTTCTTCGTCGGCATGATCGTTGCCATCCTGACCAGCTAACATCCCCTGATTGACCATGTCCTGCAGGGTCTCGAAAGCGAGATAGGGATTGATCGCCGTCGCGCCGTAACCGAGCAGCAGAGCAAAGTGGTGCACGTCGCGCGCTTCCCCGGTTTCAACGATGAGCGAACACTGACTCCGCTTGGCGACCCGGATCAGGTGATGATGAATTCCGGACAAGGCCAGCAACGCCGGAATAGGTGCTTTGTCGGCGCAGACGCCACGATCAGACAGCACCAGGAGAGTACGGCCGGCATCAACAGCTTCTTCTGCCTCAGAAAATAAAGCTTCCAGGCGCTGCTCCAAAGCTTCTGGCCCTTGAGTTGCATCAAAAAGAGTACTCAGCGTGGTGCCCCGGAACCCCTGGATATCGCTATGGCGCAGCTGTTCCAGCACATCGTTAGTAATAATCGGATGATCAAGTTCCAGCATCTGGCAGTGTTCCGGCCCAGGCATCAGAATATTACGTGCCGGCCCCAGATACTGGGTCAGACTCATGACAATTTCTTCACGCAAGGGATCAATCGGTGGATTGGTGATCTGGGCGAAAAGTTGGTTGAAATACCAGTAGAGTAACTTACTCTGTTTTGACAACACCGCAACCGGAGTATCAGTACCCATGGAACCGACCGGTTCCTGGCCGTTGTTGGCCATCGGCGCTAGAACCACCCGCATTTCCTCCAAACTGTAGCCAAAGCTTCCCTGTGTGCGCCGCAACTCACTGAGGCTGGGCACCCGTTTAGTCGCTGGAGCAGGCAAGTCATCAAGTCGGATCAGATACTCGCGCACCCACTCTGCATAGGGCTGTTCTGCGGCGAGATCACCTTTGATCTCATGATCCTCCTTGAACTCGCCGGTCTCAACATCGACCAGAATCATCTTGCCGGGAGCCAATCGCTCCTTACGCAGAATCTTCTCAGGGGGAATATCCAGAACCCCGGCTTCCGAAGCATAAATAATCTCGTTGTCACTGGTAATCCAGTATCGGGCCGGACGCAAACCGTTACGATCAAGAATCGCAACAACCTGTTTACCATCGCAGGCGACAATGTTAGCGGGACCATCCCAGGGCTCCATCATCGTCGCGTGGTATTCAAAGAAGCCTTTCACCTCCGGACGCAAGTGAGCTTTGGAGACCCAGGCCTCGGGAACCAGCATCGCCAGCGAGTGAGCCAGACTCCGGCCGGTCACCACCAGCAGTTCAAGCGCATTATCGAGACAGGCGGTGTCAGAGCTGCCTTCAATGATGACCGGATCCAGAGCGGTGACCCCATCAGCCAAATCGAGATGTGCAAACAGGGCCGTCCTTGAGCGCATGCGGTTGATATTGCCGCGCAGGGTATTGATCTCGCCATTGTGAGCCACGTAGCGAAACGGTTGGGCCAGATCCCAAGTAGGAAAGGTATTAGTACTGTAGCGTTGATGAACAAATGCAATAGCACTAACCAGACGTTCGTCGTCCAGCTCGGGGTAAAAAGTATTCAGCTGCTCAGAAAGGAGCATCCCCTTATAAAGGATGGTACGACTGGAGAGCGAGCAAACATAAAACATTTCTGCGCCAGCCAGGTTATCGTTACGAATCTGATTTTCTGCCCGTTTACGAGCCAGGTAAAGCATCAGTTCGAGATGATCGGCCTCAACCTCGCCATGCCCGACAAAGATCTGCAGCACCCGAGGTTCGACTGAACGTGCATTGCGACCAATGGCACTGCTATCCGTCTGGATCCCGCGCCAGCCAAGAATAGTGCAGCCGACACGGATCAACTCCCGATCCAGCACCGCGATGCAAGCTTCACGGCAAGTCTGATCCGCAGGCAAAAATATCATCCCAGCACCGTATTCACCGGCAACTGGCAACTCGAAATCACAAACGTCGTGGTAGTAAGCATCCGGTATTTGAATCATCAGACCAGCGCCATCACCATCCAGCGGATCTGCTCCCACTGCGCCCCGATGAGTCAGATTGTAGAGAATTTCGATACCACGCTTGACGATACTATGGCTTTTTCGACCTTTGATGTTGGCGATAAATCCGACACCACAGTTATCATGCTCGTTGGCTGGATCGTACAGACCCTGTGCGGAAGGCATACCGGTATGGTTTGTCATAGTTGATCCTAAGTTCGTTGAGGAAACTGGAGCAGAGGATGTTACTGTAATCTCTGCCATGTAAGCTTTGACCAGGCAATGGAGCTAGCTTGGCCAAACATCTGCAGCTAATGACCGTGGCCGCTAGGAAACACGGTCGGGAATGGAAATTCAAGCAGTTTCTTGGGAGTCTTTTTCAGACTGAACTGTGAATATGAAGAGAATCTCTGTAGAAATCACAAAGCGATTTTGCGTTTATACCATTTATAAGTCCCAGATCCAACATAAAATGTGCTTTTAAGTACCCGCTGCCTACAGGGAACACCCTCAAAACACATCAGCCAGCCTTATTATTGACCAAACCCTTCGGCCAGATCGTCATTTTAATAATCAGAATCAAGGCGTTTCAGGAACAATTTCAAACAGGGTAATCTCCGGGGATGAAAAAATCCGCATTGGTGGGCCCCAAGTTCCGGTGCCACGGCTTACGTACAGATATTGATTATCTGTTAGCAGATAGAGCCCGTTATGGCGTGGATACTTAATAGCGGTCAAAAAATTGAAGGGGAAAATCTGACCGCCATGGGCGTGCCCCGAAAACTGTAGATCAAACTGTCCCGTTGAGGCTGCTGTGAAGTCCGGGCGGTGCTTAAGCAGCAAGGTGAACCGCTCCGAAGGTTCTCCCAGTGCCCCAGCTTCGTCGGGGATACCACCTCGTGCCGGGTCATCAACTCCGACCACCTTCAGCCACGCCCCGACCTTCACGCCGCGATTGCGCAGCACCTGAAAGCCACTCCGTTGCAAAAAATCAAGCGCTTGGTCAAGACCGGCGTAATATTCGTGATTGCCGGTCACGGCATACTTACCGAGCGGCGGGTCAATATGCTGCCAGAGGTTTACTAACGCATCGAGGTGGTTGAGCTGGGCATCGACAATATCCCCAGTGGCAACCAACAGATCAGGCTGCAGTTCTTCAAGCCGGTCAATAATGGGTGCCAAGGCTTCGTCCCGGCGGATCAGTCCCAGATGTAGATCAGAAACCTGGGCAATGCGGATCGGTGGCGTGCCAGGCGGCAGCTTCGAGCTGACAATACGGACTTGCTCAACCTGCAGATTTTTTGCTTCATAGAGCCCGTAAAAGCTGGCAGCAATGACGATAAACAGAACCACTGTCGCCGTTACCGCTCCGTGCAGGGAGAGGTTCGGCACCGGTGGTAACAGCCAATGAGCAAGTCGCGCGGCCAGATCCCAGATTCCGATCAGAGTAAACAGGCTGAAAGCAATAAAAATCACCCCCATCCAACTGTAGCCAACCCAGGCAAGTCCACGAGCGAGTGTTTCGAAACCGGCTCGTTCGCTGAATCTGACCAGCAACGGGGAGGTTATCATTCCGATCATCCAGATCCAGGTCAAAGTTGGAATGGCCGGGTGATCCTTGAGCAACGGGTGAAACCCCCAAAAGACCAGGATATGCATACCGCCGTAGAGGGTAAGAAACATCAACAGAAATATTTTCATGCGTGGATACCTCTTTTCTGTTCCGGTTCGGAAATGAAGGAGGGTTAAAAAAGCAGCACCAGCCATTTATCATTATGTAGGACATAATTGGCTAAAAGGTCAATACCACCAGAGTCGCCACAGTGTCACAATTTCCAATCCTGTCGTGTTATAATAGCTGCTGGTCACTTCAACAAACTTTACTTTTCAACCAGGAGCAGAGGAAATTACAATGGACAGCCCGAATCAAATTCATATTGCCAGCGCACCGATCACCATCACCAATACCTTTTTCCGAAAAGTCTATCTCTGGATGACAGCAGGTCTCGCGGTCACTGCCCTGGCCTCTTTTCTGATGCTATCAAATCAGGCAGCTCAGCAGCTGATTTTTGGTAACCGGATGGTTTTTTACGGCCTGATTTTTGCCGAACTAGGGCTGGTCATTGCCCTGTCCGCCGCCATTAACCGGATCAGTGCAACAACAGCCACGCTGATGTTCCTGGGCTATTCGACCCTGAACGGGGTCACTTTTGCGGCGATTTTTCTGATCTACACCCACAGCTCCATCGCCAGTGCCTTCCTGGTTACTGCAGGTACTTTTGGTGCTATGAGTGTTTATGGTTATGCGACCAAACGCGACCTGACTGGATTCAGTAGTTTCCTGTTCATGGGATTGGTGGGAATCATCATTGCCTCGGTGGTGAATATGTTTCTCCACAGCGAGTTGATTTACTGGATCACCAGCTATATCGGCGTGTTCGTTTTTGTCGGCTTGACGGCTTATGACACTCAGAAGATCAAGCAGATCGGGCAAGCGGGATTTGCCAACGAACAGGATCGACATAAAGCGGCCATTATTGGCGCTCTAAGACTTTATCTTGATTTTATTAACTTGTTCTTGATGTTGTTACGAATCATGGGAAATCGGCGTTAGCTCATTTAGAAAAATAAGCTATTACCAGGACAGCAATAATAATTTTGAAAGAAAAGCCCCGCTGACATTATTTGTTAGCGGGGCACAATACATTGGAGCTTATTTTTAGAGGACTACCGCCCTATCTGAGGTGGGACAATAGTCACTGCGCGGTTGGTTTTCCGGAGAATCTTTTCTGCAACACTCCCCAGAAAAGCATAATGCAATTTCCCTTTACTGTGACTGCCAAGAACAATCATATCGACATCCAGACGATCAGCTACAGCCAGAATCATCGGTGCCGCATCCCCATGATGGACCACAATCTCCGGCGGATGAATATCATCTTCAACCATCAACTCAGTTTCAGTTTTGATAATTTCATCCAGTTGCACACGTGTCTTCTCAGCCAGTTCCGCCTCATTTGTAGCATTAAACTTTGCCAGATTATCTGCCCCCATCGTCAGAGCTACCATATTCAACACTGAAGAATCAACCGTCGGCATCACATGCAGAACGTAAACCTGTGCATGAAATTTACAACCCAGCTCTAAAGCATAACGGATGACCCGGGATGATTGTTTACTCAAATCCTTGGCAACCAGAATTTTATTGATTTTCATATCCATAACAGCTGTCCTTTCCCATCAACTTGTATGATTGCACCACCTGCACACCTGTTAGTATATCACTTAAACGGGTGTGCAGGCAGTATGTCACTGTCAATAATCGATCAAGCAGCAACCGTTGATAGCTCTTGTTTTTTTCTTCGACGAAAGTGAATAACATACAACAGAACGTAGAGTCCAAGTGCTGGAATGTACATCAATTCTGGTGGTAAGCGGTGATTCGGCACCTGAATATTGAGGATTTCCTGATCGAAATCAACACCCGATTTTTCTGCCGCACTGCCAAAAATGACATTATCGATAAAGATCTTACCATCTTCTTCCCGGGTCTCAAAACCGATTCCAGCCAGCTTTTCAGCACCAGTTGGTTCACCACCAACGGTCAGCATAATTGTCTTGGTAAATATTTTTCCACTCATTTTCTCACCCTTGAGGGTAATTCTGAGGGATGAATCTGGTTCCATATTACCGACATAAGAGACAATTTCATTTGGCGGTTCCTGAAGCAGTGGTGGGAAAAACTTATCCCAGACAATTCCAGGACGGAACAGAATCAGTGCGACTACCAATAGAGCAACAGTCTCCCAAATCCGGCATTTGACCAGAAAATAGCCTTGTGTCCCCGCAGCAAAAGCGAGCATCGCAAGAACTGCTGCAACAATGACAACGATCAACTCATACCAATGATCAATCCCGATCATCAACAGTTTAGTATTGAAGATAAACATAAACGGTAATATGGCCGTCCGGATATCATAAATAAAACCCTGGATACCCGTCTTGATCGGATCACCCCCCGATATTCCAGCGGCTGCAAAAGCAGCCAACCCCACTGGCGGGGTATCATCCGCAAGAATACCAAAGTAGAAAACAAACAGGTGGGCGGCAATCAGTGGAACAATCAGGCCATTTTGCGCAGCCAGATTCACGATGACCGGAGCCATCAGGGTGGAGACAACAATGTAGTTCGCTGTGGTTGGCAAGCCCATCCCCAGAATCAAACTGATAATTGCGGTAAACAACAGAATCAGCATCAAACTGCCACCGGAAATAAACTCAACAAATTCGGTCATAACCAGACCGATACCGGTCAAGGTGACCGTACCAACAATAATACCGGCGGCCGAAGTAGCAACACCGATACCAATCATGTTTCTGGCACCGGCAACGCTGCCATCAATCAGATCCATGAAACCTGCTTTAAAGGAAAATTCCTTCCCCTGCGCTTTGCGGAAAATTCCTTTAAGTTGACGCTGAGTCAGGAGAATAACAATCATCAAAACCGTTGCCCAGAATGCAGACAGTGCAGGAGATAACCTTTCTACGGTCAAGCACCACATCAGCACCACAACCGGCAAAAGGAAGTAATAACCAGCCTGGGCAGTTTCACCGAGCTGGGGGAGCTCATTGATCTCTGTTGTTTGCTCCAACTCGGGAACTTTGCAGGCAACCCAGAGGAGCAGCAGATAGGCAATCGCCAAGACAAATGAAACAACATAAATTGTTGCATCACCGGCCACGGTTTTTATCCAACCCAGGCCATAATAGGTTCCCCCGGCAAGAATGATCATCGTTAAAAAAGAGAGGACAAACGACATCAGTCGCTGCGCCGCAGTTTTTGTAATGGTTTTCTTCATCCCCTCCAAACCCATTTTACAAGCTTCGAGGTGGACGATATAAACCAGAGCAACATAAGAGATGACCGCTGGCAAAAACGCGTGTTTTATAACTTCAATATAAGTAATTCCAACATACTCAACCATCAAAAAAGCTGCAGCACCCATAACCGGTGGCATCAACTGCCCATTGGTGGAACAGGCAACCTCAATGGCACCCGCTTTTTCAGCTTTAAAACCAACTTTTTTCATCAGCGGAATAGTAAAAGTCCCGGTTGTGACCACATTGGCAATCGAAGAGCCGGAAACCAGACCGGTCAAACCGGAAGAGACAACGGCAGCTTTTGCCGGACCACCCTTTAAATGGCCAAGGGCGGCAAAAGCGGTACGAATAAAATAGTTACCGGCACCAGCCGCTTCAAGCAAGGCACCGAACAGGACGAACATGAAGACCATTCCAGTTGAAACCCCCAGCGCAACACCAAAAACCCCTTCGGTTCCCAACCAGTAGTGGGACATCCCTTTTGCTAAGCTGGCACTCTGATGGGCAATAACATCCGGCATATATTGACCGCCAAACGTATAAGAGATAAAAATGAGTGCAACCACCATCAACGGGGGGCCTAGAGCCCTGCGAGTCGCTTCAAGCAACAAAATCATACCGCAAACAGCAACGACCAAATCCGCAGTGGTTGGCAGCCCGGGTCGATCGGCAAGTTGATTATAAAAAATATAGATATATGACGAGCAGAAAGCCCCGACCAACCCTAACACCCAATCCTGGATGGGAATATAATGTTTAGGCGATTTCTTTAGAGTCGGAAAAGCAGTAAAAGCAAGAAAAATTGCAAAAGCGAGGTGAATTGCCCGAGCCTCGGTATCATTGATGACAAAAAAGTTAAAAATAAAGGGCAGTGGTGAAGCATACCAGAGCTGAAATATGGTCCAGATCAGCGGAACCGCAAACAGAACTTTTTTCGGAAAAGAACCAGTCGGATTACGCGCCCCGGACTCCGTTTCCGCAATCATCTCCTGGAGTTCTTCTTCAGTCTTTATGCTACTTTTTGCTTCGGTCATGGCAATAACCCTTCAGAGTTTAAATATAGATCAATATCACTCGATGAACTAACCCCACAGAAATCTACAAAATCATTTCAAGGTTTGAATGAAAAAAAATGCACCGCCGAAACGGTGCATTTTTAGTGATACAAATGGAATTACATCAAACCAGCTTCTTTGTAGTACTTGATAGCGCCACGATGCAGTGGAGCAGACAGACCGTCTTTGATCATTTCTTCTTTTTTCAAGACGGAAAATGCCGGGTGAAGCTTTTTGAAATCATCAAAGTTTTCAAAAACAGCTTTGACAACATTGTAGATAACATCTTCAGGTACGTCGGAAGATGATACAAAAGTAGCGCCTACACCAAAGGTTTTGGTGTCTTCTGGGGTGCCACGATACATACCACCAGGGATGGTTGCATAGCGATAGTAATCGTTATCTTTAACCAGCTTATCAATTGCAGGACCATCTACCGTAACCAGAACGGTATCACAAGAAGTTGAAGCTTCTTTGATTGAACCACTTGGATGACCAACGGTAAAGACAATAGCATCGATCTTGTTATCACAAAGAGCTTTAGACTGCTCTGACGATTTTAGCTCAGAAGCAAGTTTGAAATCTTTTTTAGTCCAGCCCAGTGCGTCCATAACAACTTCCATGGTGCCACGTTGACCGGAACCGGGGTTGCCAATATTAACCCGCTTACCCTTGAGATCCATAAAATTCTTAACATGAGAATCAGTACGAGCAACAACGGTGAAAGGCTCAGGATGGACAGAGAAAACAGCACGCAGTTTCTTGTTTGGACCTTGAGCTTTAAATTTGCTGGTACCGTGATATGCATGATACTGCCAGTCAGATTGAGCAACGCCCATGTCGAGCTCGCCGGCACGGATGGTATTCAGGTTATAAACAGAACCACCGGTACTCTCAACCGAACAACGAATTCCGTGCTCTTTACGGGTTTTGTTGACCAGACGACAAATTGCGCCACCGGTTGGATAGTAAACACCAGTAACACCACCGGTACCGATAGTAACAAACTGGTTTTTAGCGGCTTCAGCCTGGCTGACCGGAACAAAACTGGCTGCGACAGCAAAAGCTAACAGGAACATAAACATTTTTTTCATTGGTACTCCTCCTCAAGAAAGAATAGTTTCTGCCCACCCTATGTGGACGATTTAAGCTCATTAAAGCTTTACCGCCACTTGTATAAGCAAGGAAGATACCAGTATCGAATAGAAACCAAAAACAGCCGCAACCCATCAATTTATAATAGTGTTTTATAATTTATAAAATAACAGTGTCAGGAAACCATTATAACAAGTCCGTGAGAGTAGTCTAATGACTCAAATAATATGGTGATATTTCAGCCAGTTACAAATTATAACCAAAAGAGGGCTTATAATAAAAGTTATAGGGGTTCAACGGAGTGTTATTATTTTAATCGCTTGCTCAATGCCGGCTGTGAAATGCCCAACAGACGTGCTGCAATACTCTGATTTCCCGAAGAACGGTGCATCGCTTCATCAATCAGCAAGTGCCCCGCCTGTTGCAACGTTGGCAGAGTATCGAGATGAGAAAAAAGATTTGCAGCCAGGAGAGGCTGCTCAATCGGGGGATGACCATTCTGATTATCAATCCGCAGCAAAAAACTTTTCATTGACAGCGTTTTTCCATGATGTTGACTCACAGCATCGTAAACCATTGCTTCGAGCTCACGGACATTCCCGGGGAAACCGTAGGTTGACAACAAAACAACCAGTTCTTTGGGTGGTGTCGGCTTCTTTTTGCCCAGTTTAAGGGCTGCTTCATTGAGAAAATGTTCCAGCAGCAATGGTAAATCATCTTTACGCTCCCGTAGGGGTGGGAGATGGACATGGTGGGAATAGAGTCGATAATAGAGATCACGGCGAAACTCTCCTGCTGCCATTTTGGCATCCAGGTCGGCATGAGTCGCGACAACCACCCGGGCAGTCATCTGCTTTGGTTGATCACTTCCGAGGGGGTAATATTCGCCATTTTGCAACAGGCGTAACAGTTTAACCTGAGAGACCGAACTTAAATCACCAATCTCATCAAGAAACAGGGTTCCCTCTGCCGCTTTTTCAATCATCCCTTTTCGAACATTCTCTGCACCGGTAAAAGCCCCACGCACATGCCCGAACAACGTATCAGCAAAAACATTATCGTCCAGACCGGCGACATTGACTGTGACCAGCGCTCCGCTGTTACAACTTAAGGTATGAATCGACTCTGCGACCAGCTCTTTGCCGACACCACTCTCTCCGGTAATTAGAATCGGCTGGTGACTGGGAGCCACGGCTTCCAAATATTGAAATCTGGCACGCATGGCCGGGTTATTGGTGATGATCGATGCAAACGCCTCAGGAGTATCAAGCTGATCATGAAAAAACCGGGTGCGGATGGCACGATTTTCATCTTCCAGTTCAACCATCCGAATGGCGCGCCGAACCCCATCGACTAAGCGCTCCTCTTCGACAGTTTTGACAAAATAGTCAAATGCCCCGGCACGCATACAGTTGACTGCTGTCTCTAACTGGTTCATCCCGCTGAGGATAATCACCCGAACCTGTGGATATTCGGCGACAATCTGTTCCAACAACTCTTCACCGGAATGATGCGGCATAGTCAGATCAAGGAGGACTAAACCAATATCGTTCTGTTCCAGAAGTTCCATCACCTTGCGGCTGTCCTGGCATTGCATCAGGTTGGTGATCCCTCCCGGCCCTTCCAGGGTTAAGCTCAAACTTCGCAACCAGGGGAGCTCGTCATCAACCAGTAACACCCCGAAGGGAGGATAGAGTTTTTTTTCCATCATTCTTGTTCCTTATCCTTATAGATTGGCAATAGCAACCGAACCGTCATCCCATCGCCAATTTTTCCTGAAAATTCCAACCGACCATGGTGATCTTTGACGATTCCATCAGAAACCGAAAGTCCCAGACCGGTTCCACCGGTTTTCCGCTTGGTGGTAAAAAATGGATCGGTAATTCGTTGTAAAGTTTCCTCGTCCAAACCACACCCCTGATCCCGAATTTCCAGAACAACCATCCCTTCATCCGGCAAGGCAAAAGTCCGCAGTTCAATCGCCTGTTCCATCGAGGTCAACGCCTGACAGGCGTTCAAAACCAGATTAACCACAACCTGTTCAATCCGGTGACCATTACCACGAAACCGTGGCAACTCCGGAGCATAATCAACCCGGAAGTGGCGGGTTGATTGGTGCAGAGTGTTGTCGACCAGGCGCAATGCCGAACGGATGACTTCGTTCAGATCAACCATATCATTCAGACCGGAATCATTGCGCCGGGCAAAATCCTTTAAATCTTCAACGATTCGCTTAATCCGGTTGGAACTCTCCAACATTTCCTGCAACATTTTGGGAATTTCTTGACGCATCCGTGAGTAATCAAACCAACCGAGTTTAAAATCACCCTGTTCCTGATAGTGGGCATCAAGAATCGGCTCAATACTCTGATAGGCTTTACTCAACTGTGGCAGACTGAGTTGAATCAGCCCGTTTGGGTTATTAATTTCATGAGCCACCCCGGAAACCAGAACCCCGAGAGAGGTCATCTTATCGGCATGCAGAAGCTGTTTTTGGCGAATCTGCAACTCTTCTGCAGAACGCATCCGCTCCGAGACCTCACGTTCTAACTCCTCAGTTCGCAATGCCACCTGGCGGCGCAGCGTCCGTGACCACAGGGCAAAGGCAATCAAAACCAGAAGCAACGGACCAATTACCAGGGCACCATAGCGGATAATATGTTTCCAGGAAATCGGTTCCGGCTGGAGAACTCCAAGCCACTTCTCACGAATCTGACGGTATTCCCCGGACTTCTTTAACAGAGCAAGCCCTTCATTAAACTGGGCAAGCAGTTCCAGGTTCCCCTTTTTAACCGCAAATCCATAATTCTGTGCGACCAATGGGCGGGCAATCGGATGGATATGATTAAGCTTCGGATTACTCAGTAAATATTCGCCGGGAAGTTTTGCCACCAGGGCGCAATCGTGATGTCCCGAAGCCAGTAGGCTCAGGGCATCGGCCAAAGTCTGCACCATAAACAGATCCGCAGCAATCTCATTTTCGAGCATGAAATCGTGCATCACACTCCCCTTCATGACGATGACCTCTTTACCGGTCAAATCATTCACCGTGCGGATCGTTTCGTTGTTATCACGAATCCAGATAGATTGATGGACTTTGGCATGGGGAATAGAGAAATCAACCTCGGACTCACGCTCTTTGGTATGTGCCATCCCCATCAGAATATCAACATCACCATGTTCCAGCGCCTGACGCATTTCCCCCCAGGATCCAAGCTGGATGTTGATCTCCATCCCCATGACCCGGGCAATCGCCTGACTCAACTCAATATTATAGCCGGTCGGCAATCCATCATGATCGAGATATTCATAGGGGGGATAATTATAATCTCCACCAATCCGTACCGGCAGATCGGGACTCACCGGTTCTTCAGCGTGGGCTGGCGCAATGCAAAGCAGAAGGATCAAGGCACAAGGCACAAGGATCAAGGACAGGCAAATCCAGAAACCTATAACCTTGAACCTTGAACCCTGAACCTTTAACCTAGAACTGCGCATGTCCCGGAGTCCGTGGGAAAGGGATAACATCGCGGATATTTTCCATCCCGGTCAGGTACATCAGTAGACGCTCAAAACCAAGACCAAACCCGGCATGTGGACAGGTTCCCCAGCGGCGGATATCAAGATACCAGTCCATATCCGCAGCAGCAATTCCCTGCTGTTCCATCCGTACTTTCAGTGCATCAAAACGTTCTTCCCGCTGACTGCCACCGATGATTTCTCCAACTCTTGGCACCAGCAAATCCATGGCAGCAACCGTTTTTCCATCATCATTCATCCGCATATAAAACGCCTTGATCTCTTTTGGATAATCAATCACAAAAACCGGCCCATCGAAGATTTTTTCAGTCAGATAACGCTCGTGCTCCGATTGCAGATCATGCCCCCACGCCACCGGAAACTCAAATGATTGCCCCGATTTTTGCAGCAGATCCACCGCTTCAGTATAGCTGATGGTACGAAACTCTGCCTTGGCGAGAGACTCTAGTTTATCAATCAACCCCTTTTCCACCCGTTGATTGAAAAAATCAAGATCTCCCTGGCAATTTTCCAGAGTATAGACCACCATATAGCGGAGAAAATCCTCACCCAGCTGACAATTATCGCGCAGGTCGGCAAAAGCAATTTCCGGTTCAATCATCCAGAATTCAGCCGCATGGCGGCTGGTGTTGGAATTTTCGGCGCGAAAAGTTGGGCCAAAAGTATAAATATCTGAAAATGCCGTGGCAAAAAGTTCCCCCTGTAACTGACCACTGACGGTCAGACCGGTGCGCTCACTAAAAAAATCTTGCCCCCAGTCAACCTTGCCATCCTGCTGTGGCGGATTGGTCGGATCAAGAGTCGTCACCCGAAACATCTCCCCCGCCCCCTCACAATCATTGGCGGTAATAATTGGAGTTTGTACATAGAGAAAACCCCGCTGATTAAAAAATTGGTGGGTCGCAAAAGCAAGCATGCTGCGCATCCGGAATACTGCACCAAAAGTATTTGAGCGAGGTCGCAGGTGGGCAATGGAACGGAGATATTCAAGACTGTGGCGTTTTTTCTGCAGCGGATAGTTTTCGTCTGCAGCACCAATAATTTCAACCATCTGCGCTTGCACTTCCCAAGCCTGACCTGCCGCCGGTGACTCAACCAACTTTCCAGTCACTGCCAGGCTGGCACCGGTACCAACTTTTGCTACCGCCTCATAATTCTGGAGTTCAGGAGTCAGAACAATCTGGAGAGAGGCAAAACAACTGCCATCATTCAGAGTGATAAAAGCAACCCCCTTACCTCGCCGAATTGAGCGTACCCAGCCTTTGATACACACAGCCTCTTTTGGCTGCTGTAATTGCAACAATCCTTTGATCGATATTCTTGCCAAGTCATTCATCTTTATTTTCCTTTCAAACCCACGACAGAATCTGTTTTCTGATTATCACCAGATTAAGTCATGATCCGCAAGTGATATCAAATAAAAAGACTGTCCGCTACCGAACAGTCTGGATTTTCCAGAGATAAACTGAGATCAGTCCCCTCTGAATACAAGCAGAGCAAAAAAAACATTTAATCAAAAATAAACGTCTCTTCGTCATTCGTTAACGGCAGTATCATTTCAAAACAACTCCCTTGCCCTGGTTCAGAAGTGACACTCAGGCGGCCATTGTGATTGTGAGTCACAATGAAATACGCGATCGACAATCCCAGCCCGGTTCCCTGACCAACCTGTCGTGTGGTGTAAAAGGGGTCAAAAATTCTCGCAGCGACGCTTGTCTCCATCCCTGGCCCATTATCTTCAATTTGCATGGAGATATGATTTTTCCCATAGGGGGAAATTCGCAGTATTATCTGTGACTCGTCCCGATCAAAGCTCAATGCCTGGGCAGCATTTTTCAACAAGCTGAGAAAGACCTGCTGAATTTGACTTGCATCACAACACACATTCGGAGCAGGTTGATAGTCACGCACAATACGAATCTTTTTAAAATCAAACTGATGACGCATATCATAATCACTGCCGGCGAGTTCAACCATTTTTTCCAGTAAGTCCGAGAGAGGACAAGGAATAAAGTTAGATACTCCACCACGGCTGAAACTCTGCATATTTTCAACTATTTTCGCCGCACGTTGCCCCGCATCTGAGATTGAGTGAAGCATTTTTTCACATCCACGCAAGCGGGTGTATTCACCGATCATCTCAATTGTTGTTCCCAAGCTTTGGGCAGTTTCCCGGTTTTTATCTAAATCAGGCGATAACCGTCGCGTCAAGACCTGAACATTTTGCAAAATAACAGCCAATGGGTTGTTGATTTCATGGGCAAGCCCGGCTGCCAAGCCACCGATGGATTGCATTTTTTCGGAACGAACCATCATCTCTTCCAGGCGTAATCGTTCCGTAACATCATCCATGTGGATCACAGCTCCACTTGCTTCCGCCAAGGAAAGTGGATAGATCAAAATATCGAAGAAACGGCTACCACCATCTTTCGCCTTCTTGAGGCTTTGTACCTTTAATAACCGGGTCGGCTTTCGGGTCTGTAGTGTCTCTGCCAACTTTGGCATATAGGCAGTTGAATCAAACAAACGGCAGACTTTGGTCATGGAGAGACCATTGGCTTTTTCCGCCGTCAGAATACTTTCCTGCTCAGCACGTTTATTCCAGAGGGTCACCTCCATATTGTTATTGACACCAATCAACACCGAGGGCATCGAATCAATAATATTTTGCAAGTAGTCTTGCAATTGCTGAAGAGCTTCCTGAGATGACCTCTGTGAAGAAATATCTCTTACGGTTCCTTCAATGCAAGAGATATGGCCGGCAGAATCACGAACCATGTGTCCGTTGACTGCTGCCCAGAAAATATCGCCATTCTTGCGTAACATTTGAACTTCAAAATCACGGACTTCACCATCTTGACGGATCAAATTGAGCCAGCGATCACGATCTTCTTCCAAGAGATAGATATCTCGTTGAATATTGAGATCAGCTATTTCAGCTAACAACTCTGATTCATCGGCAGAATTGTAGCCAAACATTTCTGCTAACGCCGGATTAACGTTGAAAAGACATCCAGAAACATCTGCCTGAAAAATACCATC
>JASFYS010000070.1:0-12386 GCA_045047095.1 Desulfuromusa sp.
CGTAGTGGTTTTTCAGGGGCGAAGGCCTACATATAGTAGGTCGAGGTCCTGAAAAACCGCTGCAACACCGGAGGTCGGACTTTTTGCGACGCCATCAAACATGGCATTTTAATATCTCATTATCGACTAAATTTACTATTTCAGCAAGTTGATTATCGACAAAAACTCTTAATATTCAATAAGTTACATAATAATAAATAATCTTTTTACTAATAAAGATCTCCTAAAAATAAAAACTTAAAAATAAAAACTAGTTAATTCAAAAAAGACAACTCCCTGAATATAATACTAATATTTTTTTCACTAGCAGAAAAAAACCGCCCTAGCTCACAAAACGCCATCCTCGGAGAACATAAATAAATGCGGCAATATTTTCTAACTATACAATTATATTAAATTTAATTTCGACACAGAGCTAATGTTTTTTTGATGATTTTTCATAAACTCAACTGAGTAGAATAATACTCATTTTGAGAGGATTAAGCATGGAATACCCCACCCCCAACAAATCGATCCAATCATTGACAACATCCAGGAATTCGGGAAAGAAAACCTGAAGGAGATTCTTCAAAAGCTTATAGAAGGGGTACAACGACTCGCAGGAGGGCAGATATCACCTACATGTTCCTGAAAGACGACAAACCAGAATTGTGCAGTTGTTGATCGATAACCTGACGATCAGTATCACTCCAGGGGCCAACCACAACCAGTTTCATTCCTTGTTGACAGAATAATTCTCTGGCCACCTGTTGCAGATGCACCGAGGTTAATTGCTGGAGTTCGCGACAATCCTGTTCCAGAGTTCTGATATAATCGGCCTGCAATCCCCAACCGTAACGAACCGCCATCGCCTCACTTTGATCACGTGAAAATTCAAGATCGAAGAGGTAACTTCTGGTCACCGCAGCCAATTCCTCAGTTGGGATCGGCTGATCACGTAATTCAGCCAGAATTTTAAACAACTCAACAACCGCAGGCTGCAAATTTTCTTGGGCTACCGATAAATCAATCGCCAAATAACCCGTATCATTCAGCAGTGAACAATTTGCCTCCACAGAATAAGTCAGGCCAAGTTCTTCACGTAGGCGCAGAGATAATCGTGCACCACCACCCCAGGACAAAATCCGCCGTAACATACGCACCGCCAGAGTTCGTTTATCCTGTCGTCCTGGCAATAGAAACGCCAACTGCAAACTGATTTGTGAATCGGAATCCCGTACCCAGCAGCTTTCCGATTTATCTGTCAATGCATCAGGAGCCGGCAAAGTTGGAAGTAATTCTCCCGGCATCCAGTCGCCAAATTCATGTTCCACGCTGTGGAGAGATGTCTCTCTTGCGATTGGACCACAGACGCAAATCACCAGACTTTGCGGCAAATACCAAGAGCGATAATAATTTTCCAATGTAGACCGATCGATGCCGTGCAATGTTTCAGGGGAACCAATTAACGACTCTCCCAATGGATGTTGCGGCCAGAGCAACCTCACCATCAGGTTATCCAGATTGACCTGAACCCCGTCCTCGTTAAAATCCTCACGAGCCTCCTCCAGAATGATACGTCGCTCAATATCGATATCATTAAATTTTGGCCGCCGCAACATCGAAGCAAACAAAGCTACCCCTGCAGCCAGATAATCAGGATGGAGATGGGAATGGAAGCAAGTCGTCTCCATATCGGTCGAAGCATTAACAGAACCACCAATCGCCTCAAAAGCGCGTTCCAGTTCCGTACTGGTCGCATATTCAGCCGTCCCCCGAAAAATCATATGTTCAAGAAAATGGGAAATTCCTGACCGTTCCGAAGCCTCACACCGCCCTCCGACCGCCATTGTACAAACCAATTCGGCAGAATGGAGATGGGGCATGGGGACAGTGACCAAGCGGACACCGTTAGTTAAAGTATCGACAAAATATTCTGGCATAACTTAAATAGGGTAACTTTCTAACAGAGGGGCACAGAGTACAAACTATTCAATTCTTGTTTTAAAAGATCACTTATCGGGTCAACCTGACAGGGTAACGAACCTTCATTCCCCCCGTCGCTGACACGGTGAACCAGATCAAGCTGAGTTTCCGGGTTGCCTCTGTGCATCACCGCCTGTTTCAACCGGCTTACCATCTCGCCAGATCACGACATACTGCCCCAGCCGTCTTTTCTTTTCCAAGGTTTGTGCCACGACCGTCCGAAGTGCTTCCAGTAAAACTCTACCCTCCTCAGACGGAACAGTTTTGCGAGCGTTATTCATAAAGAAACCTCATTCTGTAGTAGTTGATAATACTCGTCGTTTAGAATATCACGATTATCACCGCTTTACTCAAATACAAGAATTGGTTCTTCTCCATCATTCATGAAGCAAGTACAGCGATCTACAATATGACCAAAATTGTTTAGCAAGTTATGCAGACTGCGGGGAAAGCGTCGTTCGATATCTCGAAGGGGAATATTGTGGCCACCGTGTGCAACCCGTTCGGCCACACGCAATATCGACATCTCGACACTGGGCAGAGCCAGGTAGAGCAATTTTACCTGCCAACCATCATCCTGAAGTCGCTTGATCAGACGCAGATAAATTCGTCCAGAGAGAGTGGTTTCAAAGGCAAAGTCATCACGTTTTTCGATGTGTACTTTGATCTCACGCAAAAATATCCGACTGGCCGCGACCAGTTCCCGCTCTGGCATCAGTGGCGACAATCCAAACGCAATCAGATCGGCATTGATGAAATTGGTACAACCAGCTACTTGAGGCAAATACTCCAATGCGAAAGTTGTTTTACCAGAACCGTTAGGGCCAGAAATGATCCAACATATTGGCATTATCTGGACTCCATTAGGTGTTCAAGTTTCCAACAAGATCGAGTAAACAGTCAATGAGCATCACTTCAGCCCCGCAACAACCGAGCTACTTCTTTAGCATGATAAGTAATAATTAAATCAGCTCCGGCTCGTTTCATCCCCAGCAAGGTTTCCATCATCACCCGATCACCGTCAATCCAGCCTTTTTCTGCAGCGGCCTTGACCATACTGTATTCACCGGAAACATTGTACGCAACCAGTGGCAGATCAAAATTATCCCTCAACTCGCGTAACACATCCAGATAAGCCAACGCTGGTTTGACCATCAGAAAATCGGCAGATTCGGCAACATCTTGTTTGGCCTCACGCAATGCTTCCAACCGATTGGCTGGATCCATCTGATAACTGCGTCGATCACCAAATTCCGGGGTGCTTTCGGCAGCCTCACGGAACGGACCGTAATAACCGCTGGCATATTTGACTGCGTAGCTCATCACCGGAATATGGTCAAAACCGTTCTCATCCAGAATATCCCGAATTGCGGCAACCCGGCCATCCATCATATCGGAAGGGGCTACAATATCGGCACCGGCCTGAGCATGGGAGAGAGCTTCGGCAGCAAGCAACTCCAAAGTTGAGTCATTATCGACATCACCATTTTTGATCAGTCCACAATGACCATGATCAGTATACTCGCACATACAGACATCGGTAATCACTGTAAGTTCCGGCACCTCTTGTTTGATTGCCCGAACCGTATTCTGAATGATTCCAGTGGCACAATAGGCATCACTGCCAACGGCATCTTTGGTTTCTGGGATACCAAACAGAACAACAGCCGGGATTCCCAGATCAAAAACTTCCTGCGATTCGATCACAACGTTCTCTATCGATTGTTGATAGATCCCCGGCATTGAGCTGATCTCTTTTTTGATATTCTCACCAAACGCGCTGAACATCGGGTAGATCAGGTCATCAACCCGCAAATGGGTTTCACGCACCATCCGGCGGATATTTTCATTACGGCGTAAACGCCGAGGACGATAACTGGGAAAATACATAAAAATCTCCTATTGGGAGTATTCCGGGGACATGTACTTGTTACGTGTCCCCGGAATACGGGTAGGGAAAAACTTGCGTGTCTGCCCGTTTCTGCTACATAAAACCGGTGCGCAGCCCTTTATACCTCAAGGCTGATCTCATTGGCGATGAGTTCAGCTTGTTTGAGTACCGTTTCAGTGGCTAATTTTTGCATATCTGGTGGATATCCAAACTGCCTTAACGTCCGTTTGATAATCACTTTTAATTTAGCTCTGACACTTTCTTTTATTGTCCAGTCTATTGACGCATTTTGTTTGACCCGTTCGGTCAGCACAACGGCCAGTTCTCTCAATTTATCATGCTGCATGAGTTCTTTGGCACTCTTATTGTCGGCAACTGCTGTATAAAATGCATATTCAAAATCGGTCAAGCCAAGCTCACTGGCTTCATTATCCATGCTGACAATTTCCTGGCTCAACTTGATCAGTTCATCCATCACTTCGGCAGCAGTTAAAACCTTATTATGATACTTTTTTATGGCATTCTCTAGCATTTCCATTAAAGATTTACTTTTGACTAGGTTTTTCTTTAAGCGTGATTTTATTTCATCATTAAGCAATTTTTTCAAAACTTCCAAGGCGACATTTTTGTGTTTCATACTTTTTAGCTCAAGCAGAAATTCTTCTGAAAGAATGGAAATATCCGGTTTTTTTATCCCCGCGGCATCAAACACATCAATGACTTGTTCAGAAACAAGTGCTTGATCGATCACTTGACGAATGGTGGTTTCTATTTCTTCATCTGTTCTTCCTGTACCTGTCGCATCAAATTTTACCAAGCGAGCCTTAACTGCCTGAAAAAATGCCACTTCATCTTTGACATCCATAGCCTGCTCATGAGGTATGGCAATAGCAAAAGCCTTTGATAAAGCGGTCACTTCATTGATAAAGCGTTTTTTACCATCTTCCAATCCCAGGATATGATCCTCTGCTGCCAAAATCAGCGATAGTTTTTTGGCGGTATCTGCGGCAAAATAGTCCTCATAAGCAAAACCGTGAAACAGTTGAGAAACCACTTCCAGTTTCTCCAAGATCAGCTCAACAGCTTGCTCTTGTAAAATAGTTGGGTCGCCTTTTCCACCAGCATCGGAATAAAAAGACAGCGCTTTTTTCAGGTCAGCGGCAATCCCCAAATAATCAACAATCAAACCACCGGGCTTATCTTTATAAACCCGATTCACCCGGGCAATTGCTTGCATTAGGTTATGCCCCTTCATCGGCTTATCAATATAAAGTGTGTGCAAACTCGGGGCATCAAAGCCCGTTAGCCACATATCCCGCACAATCACCAATTTAAGTGGGTCATCGGGGTGTTTCATTCTGTCTGCCAACGTTTTTCTTTGTGCTTTGGTGGTATGGTGTTTGGCAATTTTCGAGCCATCGGATGAGCTGGAAGTCATCACGACTTTAATCACGCCTTTATCCAAATCATCTGAATGCCAATCAGGTTTTATCCTGATGATTTCAGCATACAAATCAGCGGCAATGCGTCTACTCATGGAAACAATCATGCCCTTACCTTCAAACACCTCCTGCCTTTGTTCAAAATGGCTGACAATATCCTGAGCGATATTCTTTAACCGATTCTCACTACCAATTAACGCCTCTAACTGTGTCCATTTTGCTTTGGCTTTTTGTGTTTCCGATAAATCATCTTGAGCTAGCTCATCATCTAGCGTTTCAACCAGTTGTTTGCCTTCATCGCTCAAGTTGACTTTGGCTAAGCGGCTTTCATAAAAAATACGCACCGTTGCCCCATCTTCCACCGCCTGAGCAATATCATAGACATCAATATAATTGCCAAAAACAGCAGGGGTGTTGGTATCGGTGCTTTCTATTGGTGTTCCCGTAAAGCCTAGATAGGTAGCATTAGGAAGGGCATCACGCATGTATTTGGCAAAGCCATAGACTACTTTTTTACCCACCACATTACCTTGCTCATCCTTATCATCAATGGTTTTTGCTTTAAAACCATACTGGGTACGGTGGGCTTCGTCCGCAATGACCACAATATTTTCACGTTCCGACAAAGTATCAAATACATTGCCTTCATCAGGCTGGAATTTTTGAATGGTTGAAAAAATCACCCCTCCAGAGGCAACCTTTAACAATTCTTTGAGTTGTTCACGATTTTCTACCTGTTTGGGTTCTTGGCGTAATAACTGAGTAGAAGCGGCAAACGTCTCAAACAATTGGTCATCCAAATCGTTGCGATCCGTAATTACTAAAATGGTGGGGTTATCCAATTCCAGCACAATCTTACCCGTATAGAAAACCATTGACAGAGATTTGCCGCTACCTTGTGTATGCCAAACCACGCCACCCTTACGATCACCCGTGGGCTGAGTCTTTACTCCCGATACACCATAACTGGCTGGGTCTTCCATCACCTGACTCACTGGCGTTTGTTTTTCTAGCGTATAACCCGTTGCACGCAGGGTCGATTCCACCGCACGATTGACTGCGTAATATTGATGATAAGCTGCCAGTTTTTTAACCGTTTTAATGGTCACTACACCTGTTTTAGGGTCTTCTGATTTAGACTTTTCAAAGACAATAAAATGGCGAATCAAATCCAGCAAAGTTTCCTGATTAAGCATCCCTTTGATGAGCGTTTCTAACTGACTCACCAGATGGGAGGCTTCTTCCTTTCCATCGGCTGTTTTCCAGCTCATAAAACGGCTTAGCCCTGCTGATAACGAACCTGCTTTGGCTTCCAGCCCATCCGAAATAATCATCAAACCATTATAGGTAAACAGGCTGGGAATGGTTGCTTTATAGGTTTGTAATTGCTGATAAGCTGATTTGACCGATGCGTTTTCATCCGCAGCATTTTTAAGTTCAATCACCACCAACGGTAAACCATTAACAAACAACACCACATCAGGGCGTTTATTCACTCCGTTTTCAATCACGGTAAATTGGTTCGCGACCACAAAGTTATTGTTTTCAGGGTTGGCAAAATCAATCAGCCAAACCAAATCACCTCGCTGGTTGCCATCTTTTTGATAAGAAACCTTTACCCCTTCGGTCAACATTCGATGAAAGGTCTCATTATTGGTGAGCAATTCAGGGGAATGAATGCGAGCGATTTCTTTGATTGCCTCTTGTTGTGCCTCATGAGGAATCATAGGGTTAATTCTGGCAATTGCATCATTCAAGCGAGCGGACAATAAAACATCTTCAAAACTACTGCGTTGTGGGTCGTCACTGTCAGGAGCAATATCAGGGGCGTAGATGGTTTCATAGCCCTGTTTTTCCAGTAGTTCTATGCAGAACTCTTCGATGACATTTTCAGTGATTTTAGTCATATTCTAACTCAACTGTTATTCCCAGTAATTTTCCACCATCTGAGTCATCTGTCAGTTCTCGCACAATGTGGTCTTTTACGAAATCCTGCATATCTTTGGACAAAGCATTCAATTGGTTCTGGTTAATACTTGCGATATATTGCTTGTCAATGAATTTAGTTTTAACTATTTCAAATAATACATTGCAGTGAACTTCATCAATATCACTAAACAATCGACTATCATGAAATATAAAATTCATAAAATGATTATTTCCATATATTAATAACGTTAGGTCATAACAAAATAGTTTTACACTATTTATTCCATCAGAAGAGTCTGATTGAATTTTGGCTTCAATATCATATCGTATCTGATTTTTCCCATCATTATTACGTACTGTAATCCCAGCCAATGCATCAGGATAAAAACGTTTTACCAGCACTCTAAAATATTCCATGATCTTGTTGATATCATTTTTTACATGATCTAAATAAGTTGTGGCTTCCTCCGACTGCAATATCATTTCTTTTTTCAAGGACGTTTTTTCCTGCTCATAATCGTGCTGTAATTTTTCGTATCCTTGTAATTTTTCTCTATTTTGTTGAAGCTCAGCGAGACGACTACTCATTTTGGTAAACACATCCAATGCTTGATGAGCATTGAGAAACTTCATGTGACTATTCAGCTCTTCTTTTAGATTCGTAAATTGCGTATTTAAGTCCTTAAGGTCGCTAATGATTTCATGTTTTTGATTCTGTAGCCTTTTAGTTCTATTAATTGTCAAATCTTGATAAAATTTTTCCAGATCTAATAATTGTTTCTCTACATCCAACTGGAATACAAGCTTTGCTTCATCGTATATATTTTGTATATCATTACGGTTTACATCAGGGCTTATTTTTAAGCTTTGGTTGATATTATCTATGTTAATATTCCTAAGTTTTATTTTGTTTTGTGTTTTATCTAAATTATTTTTTATATCATCAGCTTCTTGTCTTATTTGGTAATAATCATCAGCAACTTCAAATTTTTGCAGATCCAACTCTAATATTTCAATTCTTTCATTTAGATCCGCAAGCGCCAACGATGAATCTTTATAACCTTCAAAAAACTGTTTTAAGATCGGATCATTCTTTATATTTTTATGTAGTTTCTTTGTGTCATCTATTTGCTTTTTAAGCTGCATCTTTGTTTGTGAGAAAGTTACATCAAGCCCCAGCAAGAAAGCGTTGTATAGTTGTTTCTGGTATGGTGTTCCTACCTTTGTAGGTTCATCGTAACTAATATATGATTGTTTTGATGGTCTAATAAAAAAGGGGAGTAAAGATCGGAAACTCAAATATTGAAACCCAGGCGTAATCTCAAAACACAGCTTTTCAAGCTTAGAACAAAAGTCATTTAATGTTAACTCTTCATCATTTAGGCTTATATGTTTAGGCGTATTTGTATATCTAACTATCGTATAAGGCTGATCGTCTATTTCGATTTTCAGTATAAAATGCCAATCAGGAAGAGTTGATTGTAATGATTTTGTTATTTTACTACCTGTCTTCGTACCCAGACAGAAATCAATTAAAGACACTAGTAATGACTTACCAACTCCATTATATGTTTTACTATTATCAAACTGCTCAGGTTTATCTTGTTTTGCCAAGATAAAACTAGCGCCTGTTTTATTAAAAACAACCCTCCTGAATGTGCTTTCGCTTGCATCTAAAGAAATTAAACGCATTTTTCTATAACTCCATCATTTTCAGCAACGCTTCCAATACTGTAAAGAAAGATCAAGGTCATTACTAAATTATCAAAACTATGTTTTGCTAGATAAATATTATTTTTGTAGTCAATCTTGTAAGCATCCCATAGGTCATCAATGGTTTTAGGGGAATGTAGCTGAGACAAAATATATGCGCCTAAACCAAGCAAAGACTGAGAAAAGTTAATGTGTTTTGTGGGCAATATCATTTTGGCTCCTCAAAAACATCACAAGTTTCAAAATATTTAGATATCAACACAATCCCTGCTGATTGAAAGCTTGTTTCTGGTTTGGTACTTATCATATTCACCATTTCCCAGAAAATCTCACTTCCAGAATATGTTTTACTACATTCTGTATATATTTCTCGTATCTTATCTTTAACCTCATCAGCAAAAAAATTACTCTGATTATTGAGATATTCGTCTAAAGAACCAATTTGAAGAAAACCATCGTTCAGGTACTTGGCTTCCAAAGAATCTAAATTATTGAATGTGATTTTTTCATCCCAATCAGGGTAGATAATCGGACTATCTTGTGTTTTGGGTAAGGACAAGCTCATAAGGTGATTAATAATTTCACTCAAAACAGAAAAATCCAGTTGAATCATTGACGGATCAGGCAAGAAGCCAACAATAGTAAAGAATTGGTCTTCATCAAGTGAAAATAGTAAATTCTCAAGATCAGCAGCAGTTTTAAATCCTGCGTTTGTTATTCCATAATCATCCTTTATGGATTGTATAGCCTGCTCGCAATCCGCATTAACTCCCTGATATTTATCATTTACAACAAAATAAAATTCATTAACAGGCGACCACTGATTTAAAAGGCCATTAAAATCGCTGTTTAGTTTTTTTACCACATTCACATAGGACTTTGTTATTTCCTCAGGTGAAAATACTTGAAAGAAGATGCCTTTTGATTTTATGTACCCATCATTCTTTCGATCCCCGATATTTCCCCAAGGTTTAATTGACTGAAAATCTGACTCAACATAATTCATAATGGCTGTAAATATATCTTCAAAGGCTTGCCCGTTGGCTTCATGTATTTTTAGCTTGAACAACTTCCTTGCTAATGCTTTTTCTTGACTATTCATGCCTCAGCCTCCGCAAAAGCCTTGTACTCGTTGATATAGGCTTGCTTATCCACATTGAATAAAATCTCACTGGCAGGGTAAGAATAATTACCCATGACAAACTCACCAAAGGAATCATCCCACGATTCGTTAAATTCGTCTGCTGCCAGATAATCCGGTGAACCTGCCAGAGCTTCATGAGTCGTTCGCTGATGTTTGGTCTCAAAATTACAAATTAAAAAGACAGAAACCAACTCTACAGTATCAATCAAAAACTCCCTTGTGAGTAAATCAACTTTGCTGTTTCGTTGTTTGATCTCCTCCAATGATTTACCATGCGAGGTTAAACCGATTTCATTTCTCAGTTCTCCCACCTGTTGCCCAATAGTCGCTAAAGCCGATGAAACCTGATTGACCAGGTTACTATTGGCATAGCCCATTGATGAGAATGCCTTTTTCAGAACATTATTAATGCTAGGCGCTGCCCCCAGCTCTACATTATTCCTTGTGCAAATCTCTTTACCCACCGTTTCTAGTAGGGCTTTGGCATTTTCCAGAGAATGACTAAAATCTATTTCAATATGGGTTTCGATGCGTTCAATATAAGTCTCAAGATCTGACCATCGCCCATATTCTGTGATAACTGTTTTTAGCTTATCCATTGCTGGCAATCCTGGCTTCACCGCACATTAGTTTGGGAAGGAGGATGTTGCGGAGGGTTTCTAAGGTTCGGATTTGCAGGGAGTTCTGGTGCAACTTTTCTACAACAGCCTCAGCAACTAAATTAAAATCAGTCACCACCTCTGAAGAAGGACTCTTGATTTCATAATTCTTCAAATGGTCAACATTCACTCTTTGTCGCCCACTGGAACCCTCTAAACAGCCCTCTGCATATTCTCTAAAATCGCTATTTCTGGCGAGCGTATACGCAAAAAATGGATGTAAATCTCCTTTAGGTCGCATAATAATATATTCCGTAGAACCCCAAGCAACCTGCCCATCTTCTAAAAAGGTGACATACGCTGTTTTGCCGTTCTCCAGACATGGGGTAATACGCGCAAGCAAAGTATCACCGTTAATAAATTTAGTGCCCGATTTAAATTCCCGTTTATACCAACCATTAGGAGAAAATGTTGATGTACTAATCGCTGCCATTTCCAAATAAGGCACAACGCTACCTCTTGCTAACTTTCTTACTGGATTGAATTCAATCAAATCAGCAATAGTCCCTTCTGCCCAATCCTCCCCAGCGTCTTCCACAAACCACTGCCGAAAAAGTGTTTCTGCCATTTGTTCCAGTGTTTTGTTTTGGCGGTGGAGCAGGTCGATTTTGTCGTCTAAACTGCTTAGCACTTCGGCTATGGCTTTTTGTTCGGGGAGGGGTGGGAGTAAAAACTGATATTCTTCAATCCTTGTTGGAGACGTATGCATTATTGATGTCCCGCTTGCAGAACCAATAATATAACCCTGATACTCACGAGTTCTCATTAACCAATAAAGGTAATCTGAATTGGCATCATTGTTTTTAAATTGAATTAACCCTATTCGTTGGTTGTGTAAATATTTTTTTTCATTATCTGATTTTGGAACTTTTGCAGAATATCCTAATGTGTCGGTCTCTTTGCTTAAATCAGTCATTGTAATAACAATGTCATTTTCTTGTAAAAGATAATCATTTGGATATTCGGCATTAAAATATTTGAATTTGTCAGATTTAAATCCACCACCAATATGAAAATTACCAGGTGTTACTAAAATATCTGATGTTTCTGCTGTTGTAATGTTCTTTCCTTTGAAGGCAAAACCGTGTTTTACTTTAAAAAAATCCTTTAGTTTAGCTTCCCTCCACTCACTCATCCCCAACCCCCAACTTCTTCACACCACGATCTTCCAGCAAAATCCTCATCTGCTGTATCGCTATCTGGTTTAGCTTTTCCAGACGCAGGCTTTGCTCATAGCCTTCATTGATAAAAACTGCATTCAGGTTTTCCAGATTGGCCAGACAAACCAACTGGCTGACATTGGCATAATCCCGAATATTACCTTTTTCTTGCGAATTTTCTTCTCGCCATTGTTTTGCTGTTTTGCCAAACAGTGCCATATTGAGCACGTCGGCTTCTGATGCGTAAATATAGCTGATTTGCTGTTTATTTAAACTTTGCGGAATGAGATTTTCTTTGATGGCATCGGTATGGATGCGGTAGTTGATTTTGGTAAGGTTGCGCCTGATGTCCCAGCCAAGTTGTTTTTGTTCTTCATCTTTCAGGCGTTGAAATTCTTTGAGTAAAAAAAGCTTGAATTCTACTGAAATCCAGGTAGCAAACTCAAAAGCAATGTCTTTATGGGCATAAGTTCCCCCATAACG
>JASFYS010000071.1:0-5052 GCA_045047095.1 Desulfuromusa sp.
TGATGAGCTTAACAATGTGCAACGCCAGCAGGTTGAAGCGACCCAGAAGCAACAGGATTCAACCGATAACGACAAGGTAAAAGAGTTTCTCGATACTCTATGGTACCCACTGTGCCACCTCGATTTCGAAACCTTCAATACTCCGATCCCAAAGTTTGATCACACCCGCCCCTATCAACAGGTGCCGTTCCAGTTTTCCATTCACGTTCAGCAACAGGCTGGTGCCGAACCGCAGCATTTTGAGTATCTTGTGCAATCAGATATTGATCCGCGCCGCGAACTAATCGAACAACTGCTCGCCATTATCTCCTCAGATGCCTGTGTCTTGACCTATAATCAGGCGTTCGAAAAGGGGGTACTGCGTAACCTCGCCGAACTGTTCCCCGATCTTGCCGAGGTGATTAATGCACGGTTGCCGAATGTGCGCGACCTGATGGTTCCGTTTCGCAAGCGTGATGTCTACCGCTGGCAAATGCGCGGTTCCTATTCGATCAAAGAAGTGTTGCCAGCGATGGTTCCCGAACTTTCCTATGATGGGATGGAGATCGCTGACGGGATGGCAGCAATGCGAGCTTATCATGAGATGTGTGCGTTAGAGCCAGGGGAAGAGTTGAACAGGCTGCGCAAAGGGATGCTGGAATATTGCCGATTGGATACTTTGGCAATGGTGAGGATTTTGGGGGAATTGAGGAGTATTGAAAAGAATTTCTGACTTTCGCTACAAAGGACACTACTTGACAAAATGTTTATCATTGTATAGATTTATACAATAAATTGTATAATAACATGCAATTTATTGCAAAGAAAAGAGCAATGGAATATAGACTGGATAAAAATCAGCTGCTCGATATCCTGAAAGAGTGGAACCGCATCCTCAAACGGAAGGTTCACCTGATTGCTTGTGGTGGTACGGCCATGACATTACTGGGGGTAAAACCTTCGACAAAAGATGTCGACTTCATGGTTCCTGAGGTCAAAGAGTACGAGTACCTGATAAAACAATTGAGAGCACTCGGCTATAAACAGGTAACTGGGTTTGGCTGGGAACGAACCGGAGAAAATTTCCAATTCGATATTTTCCGAGGTAACCGTATTCACACAACGGAATTGTTGGAATCCCCACTTTTGGTTGGCAGAAACACCATTCTTGCCGAATACTCGCACCTCTATATTGGCATCTTGAATGAGTATGACTTAATTTCAAGCAAATTGATGCGTGGCACCAGAGTTGATTTTGAAGATTGTATGATGCTGATTGCAGCACACAAGACAAAAATAGATATAAACAGGCTCGTCGAGCACTTTCATGCCATGGTCATCTATGATGTGGCTGAAGATCGGCTGAAACCAAATATTGAACGCTTCCTGGATCTGCTGCGGGAGAATGAGTTTTATGGTGGATAAAAAACTTCTCAACGGATTATCAAACCTCGGCTTTCCAATGTTTGAACCGAGCGATGAGCTGAATGTCAACGAAACTCTGGCCGAAGTGGTCAAAAGCCAGGACACCCGCCTTTGGGAGGGTTTCCCGGTGATGTTGGCAAACGCCTCTGACAGCTATCAGTTTTCGCCAGACCTGGTCGATCGGCTATTGACCGACAAAAAACAGAGAGCATACTTTCGCCGGTTACTGCTTTTGTCTTTATCTCTTTACACCGTCTACCACCTGACCTTTTCTTGGACAAGCAAGTGCAAGAAGAATCTTTCAGAAAAAGACAAGGCGCTGGTCAAGGCATGGAAAAACTCCTTGACTCATAACCAGCCCCTGGAATGGGATGATACCGAGCTTGATCCTGAACGTCTAAAAGGGTTATTTGAGCTTTATTTTGAGCAGAGTGCCGAAAAAAGCAAACGCCGAAAAGAAAAGTATGAGGAATTCTCTCTGGAGTATGCTCTGTCGCAGGTTTTTTCACCAAAACAGAAGGAATTATTCAAGAAGAGGCTGGAAGGTCTTCCTTTGAGCAAGACAGAAAAAGAGTATTATTCACGGACGGTTAAGAAAAAGGTGGTTGCCTTGGCAAACTCAGAATTACATAGTTTATCTCGGAAACTGCTGGAGCAGTAAAGAATTATGTCCCCAGAATACATTCCAGACAAGCCCCGCGATTGAAAGGAACAGAAATGGAATCTTTTGAACAGCATATCCAGGTGCGCTGGTCTGATCTTGACCCGAACGGTCACGTACGTCACTCCGTCTATTACGATTACGGAGCCCAAGCACGGATTGCCTACCTGCAGAAGCAGGGCTTCAGTATTGACTGGATGAAAAACAACGGAATCGGACCGGTATTGTTCCGCGAGGAGGCAAAATTTTATCGGGAGTTGAGATCAGGAGATGAACTGGTCATTGATGTAAGACTTTCCGGTTTATCAGCCGATCACCGCAAATGGAGCATGCAGCACCGGATTCTGCGTGGAGATAAACTCTGTGCCACCCTCGACCTGGACGGCGCCTGGCTCAACTTGAAAACCCGGCGCATTGCACCCCCACCAAAAGAGCTGGTGGAAAAATTTGAAGCATTGGAGCAAACGGAGGATTTCCGGGTGATTGTTTCGGGGAAAGGGAGTTGAGTAAACTGTCCCCGGAATTCCTACATCGCTAGTTAAGTTAGCTGTCCTTGAAATACGTGAAATGTCCCTAGAATAACGGGATAACACGGGTAGTTTTGGGTGTGGATTGATGCTAGAGTATTTGACGAAGATTGGACGAATCGGTTTCTCAGTTTTCAATATTCCAGACGGTATCAAGGAGGGATAAAGATGAAATTATGGATTGTTTTTTTTGGGGTTCTGATTGTTGTGTCATTAAGTGGATGCGCTACTCAAGTAACAAAATCATCATTGGAGATGGCTTTTTTGAGTAGTGATTTTTCTACTCTTTTTGAAGAGGAGGAAGACAATGGCTGGAGAGACTGCTTTGACACTGACAAAAAGGAGATGGACAGTGACTTTGAAGTTTCGATGAAGGAGTGTACTTCCAAGGAGCTTGAAAGTAAGCCTGATTTTTTTACAGCATCAGAGGTAGAAGCTGTTACAGCGGGTATAGCTCTTTGTACCCAGATAAAATTATGGCAGAAGCATAAAGATGAGTTTTCATTGGATAAAAATATTGATAACAAAAAGAAACTCAAGTTTTGTACAAAATTCCGAGACTCTTTAAAAAAGTATAAATAGTATCATTAGTCGAAACTTGGGGAGCGGGAGTTGCGGGGACATCATACTCAATGCCTCTGATAAATCCGCAACCCGATCAATGGAGCCATGGCAGTGAAATCTTTGTCATTGTGCAGTAGCAAGAGTTCATGTTCCAGAGCAATCTGGGCGATGAGGCAATCGATAGTACTGCGAATAGTGACACCTTTTTTACGGCAGGTATAAAAGATTCTGGCAGCGGCTGCGTAAGAGTCGACCGGATTCTGCGGGTGAAAAAAGCGTTGGGTCGAAAGGTAGCGGTTGAGGGTGGCGTACTCTTTTTCGTTTTTTGCTCCCTGTAAAATCACCTGATAAATAACTGACGTAATCCCGAAAGGGATCTGCTGGTTGATAATCTCACGGAGATTGTCAACCGCAACATTGCGATTCCCTTTAAACAGGTCAATCAGAACCGAGGTATCAACAAGAATCATCCGCTTTCTCGCATCAACTTGTAATCGTAATCAGCATCAAATTCGATTTTTCCTTCCAGGTCAAGCAGGTTGCTTCGCTTTCTCGTTGCAACAAATTCCGACAGGGCACGGGCAATCACCTCTTTTTTGGTTTTTGCGCCACTCAATTTGACCGCTTCATCAAGCAGATCATCATCTATCACCACGTTTGTTCGCACAATACACCTCCCTACACACACAATCATACACGTTATGGTGTGATTGTCAATTTTGTAGAGCTATCAGATGTCAGTTCCCGTAGAAGCATTGATGAAACCCTCAATAGCATCCCAGAACTGTTGCTGATCACCCAGTTCATTGTGACCGACTGCTTCGATTTCTACCAGTTGAGTTTTTCCTCCCCACGCTTGTACCAACACCTTGCTGCGTTGCGGTGTAATGATGTTGTCGTGGCTGCCGATGATAGTAAGTAGGGGAACCCGAATGGAAGGGGCCAGCGACAGAGAATCGAAGGGATGTTTGAGTAACAGGGTAGCGGGAAGCCAGGGGTAGAACTCCTTGGTTAGAGAGATCATGCTGTCGTAGGGGGAGATAAGGACGACCCCCTCGACGTTGCGTTTGGAAGCCAGGTGCACAGCCACCCCCGATCCCAGGCTGCGCCCCATGAGCAGAATCCGACTGGTATCAACCTCAGGCTTTGCTGAAAAATGGTCGTAGAGAAAAAGGGCGTCATTGCAGAGTGCTTTCTGACTTGGTTTTCCACCGCTGAGTCCGTAGCCGCGATAGCTCATCAACAGCAGCGAATAGCCTTTGAAATGATTCTGTTCGAAGAGCATGTGAGCGATACTTTCGGCGTTACCACCGAAGTAGATGAGTAGAGGCGCGGGTTCACCCTCATTTGCCTGTAGGTACCAGCCGTGTAGTTCAGTTTCATCGGCAGTGGTGAGGCGAATTTCGCTGTGGGGAAAACGGCTGAGCAGCTCCTTGAGGCTGTTTGGTGATAGCTTTGCACCAAGGAAAATCATGCCGTCCTGCCTGAAATAGAGCATGACGGCAAACAGAATGATTACGACCAATCCAATTTTGAGTATCGATGCGATAATGGGCATCATCCCTCCCCGGTAAGAACCACTGCGACTACAATTCAATGCTAGGGAAAATCTCAGATGGTACCATCACAATCGGCGGGTCGCGTCCCGCCAGACGCCATCCTTTTTGTGCAAACGCCAACAAAAAGGATGCAAAAAATGGCTTCTTTTATTTCTGTCGCTAGAATTCGGTAGTTTTCTTCAGCCCAGATCAACTAAATAATACCGAGCTTCGATTCATCTTAAACCGAAAAACCCCGGCTCGCAGGCTCACACGGGCGGAAGTGATGCGGCGGTGTTTCTATTGTAATAGTAGCAATGACATCTTTCAGTTCTGAAACACCCAAACCTGCAGACAC
>JASFYS010000072.1:0-4597 GCA_045047095.1 Desulfuromusa sp.
CTGTATAAAAGAGATATACAACTGAGAGGATAAAATTCGGAAGGCAAGCCAGACATAAAAACCTAACTACATGAAATAACAACAATTTCAACTAAAATATAAATTGTATATATTTTTATCCCAGAAGATATTTTATTTATGCGGAAGAGGGAATGGTCTTGTCGGTCACTGGTGCCCATGGGTTGCGACCGGAAAAATTGAACGGCCGGTCGCAACCCGTGGACAAATTACACTGAGTATCAGGCGACTCGATTTTGTGGGGTAGCATTTTGAAATGCAGCAATATTAGTCACTACAATATCAAGCAGGCGTTGCCGAGCTTCAGCAGTCGCCCAGGCTATATGTGGGGTGATAATGCAGTTTGGAGCAGAAAATAGCGGGTTATCTGCCGTTGGTGGTTCCTGAGAGAGGACATCGGTGGCATAGCCTCCCAGGTACCCTTCTTCAAGAGCCTCAGCAACGGCTTCTTCATTAATCAACTGACCGCGTCCAGTATTGATCAACAATGCCCCTTGTTTGACCCGAGCCAGATGAGCAGTATCGACGAGGTTCTCCGTTGCTTCTGTCAGTGGGCAATTGAGGCTAATCACATCGGAGTCGGAAAACAATTTGTCAATATCAACAAACTCATGCTCGGTTTGCTGTAGGTATTTCTCTGGATGGGCAGTCTGCACCAGAACCTCCATCCCGAAAGCTCTGGCAATTCGTGCCACTTGTTGACCAATCTGTCCGTAGCCGACAACTCCTAGAGTTTTCCCGGCAAGTTCAACCAGGGGGCGATCTCTGAAGCTGAAATCGGTGCAAGTGACCCAATCGCCTTGCTGAACCATTCCCGCATGGTGACCGACATGCTGAGTCATTTCCAGCAGCAGCGCAAACACCATCTGTGCAACCGATTGAGTGCTGTAACCAGGTACATTTGTGACTATAATATTATGTTTCTTAGCGGCTTCCAGATCGACAACATTAACCCCGGTTGCAAGCACGCCGATATATTTTAGTTTTGGCAGTACCGCCAGGGTAGCAGCAGAAAGAACGGTTTTATTGGTGAGTAAAATTTCCGCATCTTGAGCTCTGTCAACAATCTGTTCGACCTCTGTGCGTGGATGAATAACGCAGGATCCCAGTTCTTTGAGTGGAGACCAATCGAGATCTCCAGGATTGAGGGTGTAGCCGTCGAGAATAACAATTTTCATGGTAAATCCTTTTTGGTCGTGCCACTGCCAAACAGTTTAGACAGGGCTTGTTTTTCTTCTGTTGTGACGATATCAACGCTTGGTAGTTCTGCATGACAGACGCGATTGCGTCCGGCTTCTTTTGCTTGGTACAGATACTGATCGGCCTGTTTTACCAAACCTTCGATGCTGGCTTCCTGTTTGTCACTATAGGTCGTAATCCCCAGACTGACTGTCATATGCACTGGTTGTCCGGCAACATCCAAAGGTGATTCTTCTATCCCTCGCCGAATTCGTTCGGCCACGGGAATACTGGCTGCCAGGTTGGTGTCGGGCAAAATGATGGCAAATTCTTCTCCCCCATAGCGGCAAGGAATATCAAGTTTGCGGACGATTTGTTGCAGTAATCGGGACAGGTGAATGAGCGCCTGGTTGCCAACTTCATGTCCCCATTGATCGTTGACCTTTTTGAAAAAATCAATATCGAGCATCATCAGAGATGTTGGTTGCCCACTACGCTGAGTTCGTTCGATTTCTTGTTCCAACGCCTGCTGAAAATAACGGTAGTTAGCAATGCCAGTCAGGGGATCCGTCCGTACCAGACTGGATAATTCTGTTAAGTTCTGGCGCAGTTCGGCAACTTCAGTTGCTATTGGGCAGTCGGTTTCCCCGACAGGACAGACTGGGGGTGTTTGTTGGGAGGGATGTTGTTCTTTCTGATTGGCAGTCATGCTGCTTTTATATGCAAATATCGAGCAGGGATCAATCGATATTTAATTTTTTAATTATAAATACAGCTACTGGGATCAGCTCAGAGCTTCTGAAAGTTCGGAACTTTGTGCCAAGGCCTGCTCGATTAGCGGCAGCAGCTTTTCGCTATCAAGGTCAAATAATTGGCTGGCTCTTTGTACCAGTTCGGCGGTGGAATCGTCATTGGGATTCTGTTTCATTAAGGCGGCAATTTTAACGGACAGGGGGATCGCCTGATTTTCCAGTTGATGATGTTCTCCAATTCCCATAATCAATGACTCAGGAAAACCCCAGTGTTCAGCCATCTGTGCCCCAAGGGTTGCGTGATCGATCCCAAAGAGCTGCATTTCCTGTTCAGCCAGATCAATTTCTTCGTTTTGCCAGCGGGTATAGAGGGTGTGATAGCGCTCCCCCTCACGATTTGCCAATACTGGAATCGCCATATTTTGCAGTAAGCCGATGGTAAACACATCACTTTGGGTATTTGGGTGGAGGGCGGTTGCCAAGATCCGTGCGACTGCAGCTTGACGAGAGGCAGTTTTCCAGAACTGTGGCATATCAAGCCAGGCAGTCTGCTGGGTTGTGGCAAGGTTGTTTTTTACCGTAACAGAAAGAACCAGAGATTCTAGTCGTCCACGGCCGAGTAAATTAACAGCATGCTTGATGTTGCTGACCTTGCGGGATAATCCAAAGGCAGAAGAATTAACGGTTTTAAGCACTCGGATATGCAGACCGGGATCAAGCTCCAGTTCTGTAGCAAGGTCGTTAACACTGATTTCAGGATTTCGGAGTTTGCCGAGAAGATTAATGACTGCTGAGGAAAAACTGGGAATGTCAAAATCCTGCAGCTGTGTCGTCACCCTTTTCTTTTTTCCAAATATAAAAGCCATAGATATTGTCAGTCCCCGCGTCTTGCCAGTTTGTTAGAAAAAATAGAGAGCAGCCCCCCCAGCATGATATAGCCGGTCGATACTTCCAGCATAACCACAATCTGCCCGCCAATGCTGTTGGGAACAACATCTCCAAAGCCAAGAGTGGTCAGGGTGACAACGCTGAAATAGAGTGAAGATAGTTTGGTTGGATAAAGGCCGTAATCGATCCCAACAAAACTGTAAAGATAAGTAAAAAGAAGCAGTAGACTTCCGATACAGCAACACCAGCGGAACATACTTCGACCGCAATCACATGTCCACAGCCAAGGATAATAGAGTATCTTGGAAAGCCAATTATAGGAACGAAACTCTTTGATAAAATTTTGATCAATTATTTCCCGACGCATCAAGTAAGCTCCGGAAAAATTAACGTCACGGATATCGACACCAATCCAGTTGGCCGATTTGAATTGCCGCATCATTCGCAACCGGGCATGGCGTAGGTCGGCATTGCTGAAATTGGCGTTACGGATATTGGCTAGCGATAGTTCTGCATAGCGCAGGTCAGCCTCGGTCAAGTCAGTTGCAATCAGGTTTGCTTCACGTAGACGGCAATGGTGCAGGTTGGCACAACTCAGGTTGGCATGTTCCAGATTCGCTTGTGTCAATGTTGCCCGTTCAAGATTAGTTCTGAACAGGCTTGCATGGCTTAAGTTTGCCCTGCCAAAACCGGTTTGTTTGCAGTGAGCCCCATCTAAAATCGCACCTTCAAGGTTCGCGGTAGAAAATTCGGCACCTTCCAGGTTGGCATCCTGAAGGTTGGTTCCACGCAGATCAGCATTGAAGAATTGAGTACCACTTAAATCCCGCCCCGAAAGATCAAGATCGCGCAGATCTGCCCCATTAAAATCTGCACCGCGCAAATCTTCATCAAGGGAGAGGATTTTTTGTCGCAATTGTTCGGAGTTTTGCTGAATCATTCCGGCCTCAAGATTAAAATATTTTAGCAATAATGCAAACTATAATATATTTTAACCTTTGTCAATCGATTCTACCCGCTGCTGGGAAATTTTAAATCTTTCAGTTTTAACTGGGGAAATTCCTCCTCTGTTGAGAAATATCGTGGAAATTCAAAGAGATATTGCCTATGATACGGAGATGAATACTTGGAGGGCCGGGATGATGGTGATTGGGAGGGAGCAATAGCTTGATTTGTGAACCGCCGGAGGCTGGATAGTGCAGCTCGGGCGGTTTTTTTATTGGCATAAAAAATCAGTTAATTCATCTAGTTATGATCTTGAAGTCGCAATTTGCGACCTCAAGAAAAGGGAACTGTTCATGACGCCTGCGCCAGAAGCGGAAGCGCGTATTAGAATCGACGAACTGCTTGAAGCGGCAGGTTGGCAGGTTCAGGATGTCAAGACTGCACATATTCATGCCGCCCGCAGTGTTGCAATTCGTGAATTTCCTCTTGTGACGGGGCACGGCTTTGCCGATTATCTCCTCTATGTTGATGGTAAAGCGGCCGGTGTTATCGAAGCTAAAAAAGTTGGCTCTACGCTGACCGGTGTTGAAATCCAATCCGACAAATATATCAAGGGACTGCCCGCAGGGCTGCCCTGCTGGCATAATCCACTGCCGTTTTCCTATCAGTCGACCGGCGTTGAAACCCGCTTTACCAATGGCCTTGATCCTGCACCCCGTTCTCGCAATGTTTTCGCTTTTCACCGCCCGGAACTATTTGCCGAATGGTTGGATACTGCACTAGCTCTCTCGCCGACAGTGACGTTGGGTGAAGGG
>JASFYS010000073.1:0-17331 GCA_045047095.1 Desulfuromusa sp.
AAAGGCGATCCAATGGGTGGAAAATAAGATCTGATTTTTAGATCAAAGTGAAATTGAGGCGGGGCAGGAGAAATTCTGTCCCGCTTTTTTTATTGGTGAAAATTATTTTGCCACCAAGACGCCAAGGGCACCAAGAAAAGCACAACCAAGCACTTTAACGGAGAGGCGGAGAGAAGCAGCGAGGGGCAAAATATTTTTTTATAGTTTAAAACCAATAAGTCCAGTTCTTCGAGGTATTCTCTCCCAACTCTCCGTTCTCAGCGTCTCTCCGTTTAATGAATTGCTTTTCTAGGAGCCTTGGTGGATAACTATCGTTTTGACCCGTTCTCTTGACACATTGCACCCCTTGTTATACATTGCAATACGCAGTTGATGGAGGTTCCTATGTTAGCAATTCGTTTAGAAAAAGAACTGGAAGCAGAGCTTGATCTGTTGGTTAAGTCTATTGGGAGTAATCGTAGTGCTGTGGTGCGCGAAGCAATTGTTCGCTATCTTGAAGACAGTGAAGATTTGGAGTTGGCTCGGTTGGCACTTGCTGAAACAGGTGGAAGTAAATCAATCAAGGATTTGAGGAGAGATCTTGGCCTGGACAATTGAAGTCAGTGATGTTGCTGAGAAGCAATTGCGCAAGCTTGATCGCCCCATACAAAAACGGCTAGTTGATTGGCTTGATGACCGTATCACTGGCTGTAAAAACCCCCGACATTTTGGTGAGCCTCTGCGTGGCGGAATGGACGGTTTGTGGCGTTACCGCGTGGGTGATTACCGCATTATTTGTGAAATTCAGGAACAACAATTGGTTGTCCTGGCTTTGGCAATAGGACACCGGCGAGAGGTGTATCTGCGGAGGAAGTAATGCATAGCACTTTCTCTCAGGTGCTACTCACCATAATGGGTGCGGGCACGATGAATGCAAACTGTTTGTGATTTCTCTTCAACTGTATAAATGATTCGATCCTGGTAATTCAATCGCACAGAATAAAACCCATCAAGATCACCAACCAGCTTTTCCCCCTCGTACGGATTTTTTGAGATCTTGTTGAGAAGGATGTCCTTGAGTTTGGCTTTTAGTTGTGGGGTGAGGTTGGTAACGTCTTTTGCTGCTTTTTTGGTGAAAATTATTGTGTAGGTCCTCATTTGTCGGATCCAAATACCGCGTCGAATGTAACGGTTTCCCCTTTATCCATCTGCTGCATGGATTCTTGTAAACTTTCACGGAACCCCGGGATGGACAAGAGCTGCAAAGTTTCGACCATATTTTCATAATCTTCTTCTGCAAGCATCACAACATTTCCCTGTCGATGTTGCACATGATAGATATCGTGATTGTTGCGAGCCTTTTTAATAATGTCAAAAAACTCCCGGCGCGCATCTGTTGCTGTCAGTGTTGGCATAATTGTCTCCTTGATAGATGTACTGATTTATGTACATCCTATGTGATGGTGTGTTGTAAGTCAAATGGAGTGGTCACTGGTTGATTTTTTTGCCACCAAGACTCCAAGGACACCAAGAAGGTCAAAATCAGATATTTAACGCTGAGGTGGAGAGGTGCAGAGAAAATCAAGAGCAGAAGACCAAGGTCATTTTTTGGTTTTAACCCTTGACCAAGAGTTTGTTTTTTCTCTCCAAACTCTCCGTTAAATGAATTGCTTTTCTTGGTGTCCTTGGTGTCCTGTCTTGGTGTCCTTGGTGGCTTGGTGGCTTGGTGGCTTGGTGGCTTGGTGGCTTGGTGGCTTGGTGGCTTGGTGGCTTGGTGGCTAACGGTTTTTGCAATAAAAAAAGCCCGGCTGTTTCCAGCCGGGCATCAAGTTAATCATTTCAGAATGCTACTTTAAAACTAGAAGTTCCAACCAAATCCTACGTAACCGTAGTAAGCGGTTCCATCTTCATCACCGTAGACATATTCTTCTTGCATGTCAAAAATATCGTAGGTGAAGGAGGCTGTGGTGTAGAAGGCCTCGGTGAAGTTGTAGGTGCCACCAGCGGTGAGTTGGTATTCCTCATAGGAAAGATCTGAATAGCTGTCGATCAGATTGTTTTGTACCCATGAGTCATAATTGTAAGCACCGCCGCCCATGATAAGGGATTGACGTTCAGTAAAGTTCCAATCCCAAGTGTCCTCAGCCTTGTTATAGACAAGACCTGCGTTCAATAGGAGCTTTTCAGTAGCTTGTACATCCACGTTCAGAGATAGTGTGTGAACGTCGGATTCGTATTCTGCGGTATTACATAGCGAGCCAAACTGGCTCGACGCAACTACGTTCGCTCAGCCATGGTACCAGCCGACACATATTCTGTTTTCTGTGTCCTGCTTGCTGAATGTGTAGGACATGGTCAAGTTGACCTTATCATTGGGTGCATACCAGAAGCTTACCCCTGGTACATACGTTGTTTGATCGTAGCCGACATCATCATTTTCTTCATAACGGACACGAGCGAACAGGGTCGCTGCCATGTTAGGTTGTGGTGCCCATGTTGCGTTTAATTTTGCTTCATGGATAGTGTCTGGCAGGTTCGTGGCATCCAAGGTTCGGTTGGGATAAACGCTGTTCCAGTACCAGACATGAGTTGCATCGTTATTATCAACACCGAAGAAATCAGCTCTGTCAACAAACCACAGGCCTGGATTTAGAGGATCCTGGGTTGCTGTTGCGAGCCCTTGAGCAATACCGGTTGGATTGTCCAGCGGATCGCTGATGTCCTGGTATTCGTAGCTGATGCGACCAGACAGTTGACTGCTGAGGCGGCTTTTGAGGGAAACTTTGAATGTATTCGTTTCCGTTTCGCCTAATTCGGTATCTTCACGATCTATATTTTCATAGCCGTAACCAAGACGCAAAGTTGTTCCTTGAGCTAAGCGGTAAACCGCATCGATACCAAACTCGTCAACATCACGTGCTTCCGCTGGATCCCATTCTTGATCCAGATCAAAAGAGAGGAGGTTGTTGTCATCACGAGTTGTGAGATCGGCTCTGTGCTCAACAGTATTGCCATCGGCATCAATTGAGTAGGTATTGGCACGAAGAGATAAGCGCCAATTACCGAATCTGGTTGCCAGTTTTCCACCGAAAGATTCAAATTCGGTTTTCAATGTGTCATTTGCTAAAGAATAAGAAATGTCACTGGCTGGATCAGATTTGTTACTTTCAGTCGTTGCTTTGGTATAAGACGCAGATAGTGTTGTGTAACTGGAAAAATCATAACGAGCTTTGAGCAAGTGACTGTCTTTTTCTGAATCGGGGGTACGAGCGTATTCGAAGTTACCAGCCTCATACAGTAGCTGGTCATTGGCACTTCCGTTTCCTGCGTCTTCATAGTAACGCATAGGAGTTGCACCATCTTCATCGAAAGTACGATTCATGTACTCGTATTCAACGGTCAAAGGACCAAATTTACCGGTTGCACCAAAAGTATATTCTTCGGTGCGTTCGTCAATATCTTTGCCGCCGGCAGTAACGTGACAACCATCACATTTAGACAGACCAATAGCTTGCTCCAGGCCTTCGCGTGTTTCAATACGTAAGCCGGCATGGAAAACAATATTAGGGAGCAATGGTAGTGCCAGATCTGTTTCTGCTTTTGTCTCTTTGCGGGTGACAATGTAGTCGTTATTGAGCTCTTGAGTGTAAGCTGCTGCGGCATCATAAGGAACCGTGACCCCACCGACGGAAGTTACTGGTGTCGGTAGTGCTGCGAGCTCACCTAAAATTTTATCCGTCATGACCGCAGGCTGGGCACCACCTGTATCTTCACGAGCTGTCGCACCCATTTGATCCAATGTTTCATGATCTTTCCAGTGCTCAAAGGCCTGCGATTCTAGTTTTAATTTGAAAATCCTCAGGGCATCAACATCAACTGAAAAATCATAGTTATCAGAACCTTTAAGTTCTGCTTCTACCCCGGCAGAAACTCCGGCATCAAAAAAATCAAGGTCGATATCTAAAGCAGGGTTGACGGTACTATCATCTTCGTTCGAGGTTTGGACATATTCATTGACGCGTGCAGGGTTGTCTTCCGTATCCATAGCGGAAATCCCGACTTCCACGTGTCCACTGGTTGTTGCTTCTTCAGCAAAAGCCAGGGGCGTGGTCATCATTAAGGTCAGGATTGACAGCAATGCAAGCAGCCAGTAATAGCGTTGCTTCATTTTTAGCCTCCTAAATTAACGGGTCAAGCCGCCACCGCTAAGCGGTTGAGACGGGAAGTCACTACCATGAACAACCTTATGACAGGTTGTACACTTGGTACCGAATGACATCTGGAAACCTTCAGTGCCGTGTGGATTGGCAGTCTCAGTCATCCCCGGAGTTGTGGGGATTGTTCCATTTGGGCTGCCAGGTGCTTGTGCCGAATTACGCAGCATATGGAAGTGACCTTCATGACACTGCAGGCACAAGAATGGCTCGTTCTGTTTCAACATATTGTTGGCAACGGAACCATGTGGATCGTGGCAGATGGTGCAATCGTCTTCAACTGGGGCGTGACCGAATACAAATGGACCTTGATAGCGGGTATGGCAGCTAAGGCACAGATCATTGGTGCGCTCATTGGTATTCAACTCACCGTGCGGATTGTGGCAGTCACCGCAGCTCATCTTGCCTTCTTTAATTGGGTGATGAGATGGGAAGTTGGCTTTTGCTTGCATTTCCTGGTGGCAGGAATAGCAGAGCTCAGGATCATTTTTCTTCAGGTAAGCTTTGGTGTGGTTTTGTGCGTGCATGCTGTGGCAGTCAGTACAACTGAGATCAGCAAGGGCATGCTCACTGTGGGTCCAGTCCATCAGGCTACCATCAGTATGACATTTAGAGCAGATAGCGCCGACTTCTTCAGCAGACAATTGCGCCGGGCGAAGAATTAAATCAGTGTCTCCATCACCATCAACGTGCAGGCTGCCAGGGCCGTGGCAGGATTCGCAGCCTTTTTCTGCACCCATCATTTCAAAGTCTGCCAAGCGACCATGAACATTCTTGGCAAAACCTTCAGTACCGGTGCCGATGGCGAACATATCGCCAGCCATGTCGTCATGGCATTCGAGACAGGTATCCTGTCCCACGTAGCTGGCACCTTCAATCTGCGGCATGCTAAGCATCTTCTCTCTGATTGCACCCGTGGCACATGCGGCCAGGAACAACACCAGGAGAAGGACACTTACCAGTCTGCCGGTTTTAGTGCCGGTTGACTTGAATAACATGTTACCTCCTTTAAGGTTCTCAAAATGAGAGTTGAGCGATCCGTTCTTTTTTGCTCATTCATAATCTGTCCCGCAGATTTGTTATACCCTCCTTTCTTGCGGGGAAATATTCAACTTATTGAATATATGGTAATTTTTCACACTGCATAGTACACCGCAAAAGAATTCAGTTGAAGTTAATCATTGTGATGGGTATATTAGTGACAATAATGGGGTAAGTTCTTGATATGTAAATAAATAGATGTATTTATTTACATTAGTAGAAATAATGGGATAAATTCTAAATATTCGAATAGTTATATGGATAATGGCGTCGCAAAAAGTCCGACCCACAGTGTTGCAGTAGCTTTTCAAGACCTTGTCATACGCCATGTATGCCTTCGCCCTTGTACGCCTTGAGTGACGAACTGTTTGCCTAGCCATCCCATTCAATTTTGCGAGATTATCATATGGATATTCGTTATCTTAAAACACTGGTCACAGTGGTTGAAGTCGGCAGCTTTTCCAAAGCTGCCAGATCTTTGCATTTAACTCAGTCTGCGGTTTCTCAACGGATTAAATTTCTTGAGGAAGCCTATGATTATACTCTGTTCGACCGCTCTGCGGCCACTTTGACCCTGACGCCTCCCGGAGAGATCGTGTTGGAGAGTGCCCGACAAATTCTGAGTATTCAAGATTCGTTGGTTGGGAAGTTGAAGCGAATTAAAGAGCGTCCCAGGGTTTCTCTTTGCTGTACGCCGACATTTGGAACGGTTTACTTACCGGGGGTTCTTAATCGTTTTATGCTTGAGAGCGGTTCTCCGGTTGATCTGAAATTTCTCCTCCATAGTCCGGATCAGGCTCTTGAAGGGATTCAGAACAAAGAGTTTGATATTGCTATTGTGGAACATTGTCTGGGTGACAACCTGAGCGCATTCCAGACTTATTCGTTGCCAGAGGATGAGCTGGTGTTTGTCAGCGCCCCAGAATTAAACCTGCCGTCACCAAACCTGGATATCGAAACATTACTGGATTTGCGTCTGTTTGCCCGCAAAGAAGGATGTAGCTCGCGGCAGTTGATAACGCGGGGGTTAGAAGAGCAGGGGCGAAGTCTGGATGATTTTGCTGGAGTTATCACTTCTGATGATCTGCGCCTCACCTGCCAGACAGTCCTTTCTGGTGGCGGGATCTCTTTTATGTCAAAAAGTCTGGTTTGTGAATATCTGAAAACCGGGCAAATGGTCGAGCATTATATCAAAGGTTTTCCGCATGCACGTTGCCGCACGGTGATTATTGAAAAAGGGCGAGAAAATGAGCCCCTGCTTCGGGCTTTCGCCCGGTGCATATTCAAAGTAATGGATGTCCCTTCACCACTCTAAAATAGTATATTCCCTCAGAGGGCTAGGGTGAGGGGGGATCGTTGCCAGTTTCGCCAGAATTACTCATTTTCTCAAGGTATCAGAAGTTTCCCCCCTCAACCGGCCTGCGGCCACCTTCTCCCTCATGGAGAAGGATGAATCGTAACGATTAAGTCACAACCAACTGCACTACAGTTTCAATATGGGCGGTCTGCGGGAACATATCGACTGGTTGCAGTTGTTTGATCCGGTAACCGTTTTCGGTCAGAATCTTTAGATCGCGGGAAAGGCTATCGGGATCACAGGAAACATAGATAATCTGTTTTGGCTGCAGTTGGTACAGGGTTTGTAACAACTCGGCTGAACACCCTTTGCGTGGGGGGTTGATGGTAATCAAGGCGGGCTTTTTCTGCCCGGAACGTTTCTGTAATTCTTCTGCGGCATCCCCGGCGAAAAAATGGCAGTTGCGCAGGTCATTCAAGCGACTATTTTCGGTTGCATTACGCACCGCGCCGTCAAACGACTCAATCCCCTCAACCTGTCCGGCATCCTTGGCCAGATGCAGAGCAATTCCACCAATCCCGCAATAAAGATCAATCGCCGTATCCTGTTTACCTAATTGAGCCCACTGCCGAACCAGAGCATAAATCCGCGCTGCTTGAACGGTATTGATCTGAAAAAAGGCCTCTGGGGCAATGCGTAAGCGGATATCTCCGATCTTTTCAATTAAATCAGGGAGTCCCTGCAATTTTAGAGTATGCCTTCCCAAGATGACATTGCCGCTGGAACTGTTGATATTTTGGTGAACAGCAATAACTTCCGGAACTTTCCGCATCAACCATTTGGCCAGTTTTGGCAGCTGCTGCAAGTCGCGAAAATTACAGACAAATGTTACCATCGCTTTGCCACTGAAAGGGCTGACGCGAATTAACAGATGACGCAGCAACCCGCGTTGGCGGTGGGCGTTATAGACAGAAATATTTTGTCGCTGAACTTCATCACGAACCACGCTGGTAATTTTATTGATCAGGGGATGATGAACCGGACATTCAGGACAATCGATGACTTCATGACTGCCGCGTTTATAGAGCCCGATTAAAACCTGTTCCCGTTTACGCGAGAAGGCCAGTTTAGCACTGGCACGGTAGCCGAATGGAGGATCCGATGGCAATACGGGAAGAACTCGGATGTCATCTAATAAACCCTGCTGCTTCAACGCTTCGGCAACCCGTTGTTGCTTAAATAATAATTGATCGGCATATTTCATACTGATCAGTGGACAGCCAAGACAGTCATGCTCCAATTTACAGGCAATATGGGTAGTCCGTTGGGGTGAATTGCGTAAAACCCGGCGCAGATTGGTAAAAATATGGGTGCGTCCGATATGTTCGACTTCAGCAACAACCGTTTCCCCTGGAAAGGCACCCTGAACTACAGCAATTTTATTTTCATAGGGAGCCAGACCAATGCCATCGTTATCCAGGGAATCGATCGTCAGTTTCAGGGTTTCCCGCTGGGATTGTTTGGCCGTAGATTTCTTTTTTGATGTTTTTTTCATCCGGCATTCCGTTTTAAAATGGGTCAAATTGGCTGTGAGGGCAGGCAGGGTACTCTTAGTTCTATGATGCTGTCAATTTTTACCGGGGTTGCTTGGTATTAGCAACTTAGATAAACTGCGCCACGCAGTGCATATATGAAAGTGTTTTTACCACAGAGGCATCAGGGGCTAAGTTAGGCGCTCGAAAGGTTTCCTCAGTGTCTCAGAGCCTCTGTGGTAAACGTTGTTGTTTCACGAAGCCCGATTCAGGAGTTTAACCATTGCGACATAAAACCCGTCAGCTCAAATTAGGCAACCTTTTTATTGGTGGCGATGCGCCAATCAGTATTCAGTCGATGTGTAATACCGATACCCGTAATGTTGCAGCAACACTGGCGCAGATAAAAGCATTGCAGGACGCCAAATGTGAGATCATCCGCTGTGCGGTTCCCGATCAGGATGCCGCTGAAGCTCTTGGTGCGATCAAACAGGGTTGTCAGATTCCGCTGATTGCCGATATCCATTTTGATTATCAACTGGCGCTGACTTCGGTCGAACAGGGGGTGGATGGCTTGCGCTTGAATCCCGGCAATATAGGTGAGCGTTGGAAAGTTGAAGAGGTGGTTAAGGCCTGTGCTGAACGGCAGGTGCCGATCCGGATCGGGGTCAATGCGGGTTCGTTGGAACGCGAGCTATTACAGAAATATGGACATCCAACCGCTGAAGCGATGGTTGAGAGTGCGTTGGGGCATATCCGGATTCTTGAGGATTTGAATTATCAGGAAATAAAAGTCAGTTTGAAGGCTTCAGATATCGCCAGAACTGTTGATGCCTGTCGATTGTTGGCGGAGCAGGTTGATTATCCCCTCCATATTGGGGTGACCGAGGCCGGCACAACCTGGAGCGGCACGATCAAGAGTGCTATTGGCTTGGGGGCTCTCCTCTATGACGGGATTGGCGATACCTTGCGGGTTTCGCTAACCGGGGATCCGGTGGAAGAGGTTCGGGTCGGTTGGGAGATTCTTAAAAGTTTGCGCTTGCGGGAGAAGGGGCCGATATTTGTCAGCTGCCCGACTTGTGGCCGCTGTCAGATTGAACTGATCGAAATAGCCGAAGAGGTTGAACAGCGGCTAGCTGATTTCCCCCAACCGTTGACGATTGCCGTGATGGGTTGCGTGGTCAATGGGCCAGGTGAGGCACGTGAAGCCGATTTAGGGATCGCCGGGGGCGTGGGGCAGGGAATCCTGTTTTGCAAAGGAGAAATTGTTCGCAAGGTGCCACAGAAGGATCTGGCCGATGCTCTGGTCGAAGAAGCCTGGAAGATGATTAAGAAACAGCCGGCACAGAAATGAAAATCCGGTCATGGAAATAATTCTGCTGGAACCTTTTCTGACCGGATCACATGCCTCCTGGGCGCAAGAATATGTGGCTCACAGTCGCCATCAGGTCAAAATTCTCAGTTTAAAGGGCCAACACTGGAAATGGCGGATGCATGGTGGTGCAGTGAGTCTGGCTCGGGACTTCCTGGCCTCTGAATATCGACCCGATTTACTGCTGGCAACCGATATGCTTGATCTGACCACTTTTCTTGCTTTGACGCGAAAAGTGACAGCCTCTATTCCTACTGCCATCTATTTTCACGAAAACCAGCTGACCTATCCCTGGTCGCCGACCGATACTGATCCGCAGCAGCAGCGCGATGCTCATTACGGCTTTATCAATTATTCATCTGCTCTGGCGGCTGATGCAGTCTTGTTTAATTCTGACTACCAGCGACAATCCTTCTTGCGAGAACTTTCCCCATTTCTTAAATCGTTTCCTGATTACAATGAGGTTGATACGGTTCAGCAGATTATTGATAAAAGCAGAACTCTGCACCTGGGTCTTGACCTGAGAAAGTTTGATCAATATCGCCAGAAATTTGAAACAGATGTTGAACGATTACCATTGATTCTCTGGAATCATCGTTGGGAGTACGATAAAAATCCCCAGGAGTTTTTTCAGGCTCTCTATGCTTTGCGGGATCAAGGCCTCAATTTTGAATTGGCGGTATTGGGAGAGTCGTATCGTAAGAGTCCAGCCGTATTTTCCGAAGCAAAAGTGAGATTGGCTGACCGGATTATTCATTGGGGGTATGTCGAGAACTTTTCTGAATATGCTGCCTGGCTGTGGCGGGCTGATATTCTTCCGGTGACATCGATCCATGATTTCTTCGGTGTCAGCGTGGTGCAGGCGATCTATTGCAATTGTTTTCCATTGCTACCCAAGCGGCTTGCATATCCTGAACATATTAAAGCTGATCATTTTGATCGCTGCTTCTACACGGACTGCGCTGATCTGGTAGCACGGATCAGGGACGCTTGCCTGAATATAAAAACTCTGCGTCAAGAAAAGCTGCAAACGATGGTTGATCATTATGATTGGGGCAAAATAGTTGTGGACTATGATGATTTATTGGCGGGCATTAAATGATTTCTACCCGTCAAGAACTTGCTTTTCTATAAAAATCAGGTTAATTTTCATTGCTTAACAATTTATCTTAACTCATCAAACCAACAGGATAAAATTTATATGCGCTATTCTCAGTACCTACTGCCGACTCTCAAGGAAACTCCTGCTGATGCTGAAGTTATCAGCCATCAATTGATGTTGCGGGCCGGAATGATCCGCAAGGTTGCTTCTGGCATTTACAGCTACCTGCCGTTTGGGTTGCGTTCATTGCGAAAGATGGAGCAGATTATTCGTGAAGAGATGAACCGTGCGGGGGCGATTGAGTGTTTGATGCCGATGGCAAATCCGGCAGAGTTATGGAAAGAGTCAGGACGCTGGGAAAAATATGGTAAGGAATTGCTCCGTTTTAAAGATCGTAAATCTGCCGATTTCTGCATGGGACCGACCCATGAAGAGGTGATCACCGATATTGTTCGCAACACGGTCAACTCATACAAGCAACTGCCGTTGAATCTTTATCAAATTCAAACTAAATTTCGCGATGAAATCCGCCCCCGTTTCGGGCTGATGCGGGGTCGGGAATTTGTGATGAAAGATGCCTATTCTTTCGATATAGACGATGCCGGTGCTGATAGTTCCTATCATAAAATGTATCAGGCTTACCGGAATATTTTCAATCGCTGCGGACTTAAATTCCGTTCGGTTGAAGCTGACAGCGGTGCTATCGGTGGAAACTTTTCCCATGAGTTTATGGTTCTGGCAGAATCGGGTGAGGATGGAATAGTTTCCTGTGACAGCTGTGAGTATGCCGCGAATGTGGAGAAGGCGGAACTGATCTATCGTGACCTCCAAACTCCTGCGGCAACACTGGAATTGCAGACGGTGGATACTCCAGCACAGAAAACGATTGAAGAGGTTGCTGATTTTCTCAAGCTGAGCTCACAGCAACTGGTCAAAACCTTAATAGTTCAGACTTCGAATGATGAAGTGCTAGCGGTTTTGTTACGTGGTGACCGCGAGTTGAATACGATCAAGCTTACCAATCTGCTAGATGTTGATTGGGTGCTTATGGCAGAAGAGGAGGTTGTCAAGCAGGTGACCGGGGCTCCAACCGGATTCGCCGGGCCGATTGGGTTGAAGATTCGAGTGATTGCTGATTCTGAAATCAAGGGGATGGCCGATTTTGTTGTCGGCGGCAATGCGGTTGATGTTCACTATATTGGCGCTAACCAGAGCCGTGATTTTAAGGTTGGTCAGTTTGCCGATTTACGTCAAGCGGTGGCTGGAGATCCCTGTCCCCGCTGTGAAAATGGTAAGTTTGAAAGTTGGCGCGGGATTGAAGTCGGACATATCTTTAAATTGGGAACTAAGTATTCTGAAGCGATGAATGCCACGGTTTTGGATGCCCAAGGAAAGGCTCGACCGCTGGTCATGGGGTGTTACGGCATCGGCGCTGGTCGTACTGTTGCCGCAGCAATTGAGCAGAATCATGATGAAAACGGGATGATGCTACCAATGCCGTTGGCTCCATTCCAGGTTCTGGTGACAATGTTGAATCCCAAGGATGATCAGGTGCGTGAAGCTGCTGAAAAACTCTACCAGCAACTGCTGGATCTGAATATTGAAGTATTGCTCGATGATCGTGATGAGCGCCCTGGAATTAAATTCAAAGATGCTGATTTGATCGGGATTCCGCTACGGGTGACGGTTGGTGCCCGCAACCTGAAAGAGGGGAAGGTTGAGCTGAAGGTAAGAAATAGCGGCGCTATGTCGATGACTTCTCTTGATGAAATTACTCCACAGTTACAGCAGCTGGTTAGTGAGGGTTTGGCATTTGAGCTGGAAACTGATCTGGAAATCAATCCTTCTCCCTGAGGGAGAAGGTGGCCGCAGGCCGGATGAGAGAGTTTTTTTGTGTTTGGTAAGAGGGGTTATTTGGGGTAGAATTGGCAACGTTTTCCCCCTCACTCTGACCCTCAGGGCGAGGGAAATATTTCAAACCATAGCTGAATATTGATGCTGATTATAGGTTTATGACTAAACAACTGAAAATTGATACCCGTGGCTCTTTGAATTTGCCACCTGAAATCTATCGACCGTTAGGAGATCAACCCTTAACCGTCATTTCTGCATCTTCGGAGCATCTGTTGCTCGGGCGTCCTGAAGCGAAAGATCCAGTCCTTATTTCAGGAGTGCTTGAAGAAAGTGCTGTTACTGATCTTCTCTCCTATTTCAACATGTTTCGTAAGACTGGTATTCTGACGATTGAACTGGAAGGTGGACTGAAATCCCTCTATTTTCAACAAGGAGAAATCGTTTTTGCCACCAGCTCTTTTGCTAGTGAAGACCTTGGCGAAGTATTGTTCTCTCTGGGTAAAATTGAAAAAGATGCTCTGTTGGAATTGCGCACCCAAGTCAGTAAAAAAAACTCTCTCGGCAAGTTACTAGTTGAGCGTGGTGTTGTTGCCCCCAAGGATCTTTGGCTGGCAGCTCGTAGCCAGGTTGAGCACATTATCTATACTCTTTTTTCTGCCAATGCTGGCGGATTTTATTTCCAATCTTTGGCCATTGAGCAAGAACAGATCTTACGCCTGTCGATGAGTACTCAGAACATCATCATGGAAGGTTTACGTCGGCTGGATGAAAAAGCTTTGTTCATGCGCAAAATTATTTCCCTCGACTATTTTCCATTGGAGACTGGAAAGGAAGCGACTGATCTGTCTCAGGCTGAAGCGCGCCTGATGAATACTGCTCAGACTGGCCAACAGACCGCCCGAGAGTTATTCCGTAAAATCGGGCTACGTGAATTTGATGGGATACGAATTCTGTTTGGTTTGATAGAAAAACGGCTGATTCGCATGGAAGATACTCCGACGACAGAAATCGAAGGGGTCCTCGGACAGATTCTGGCTGCTTATAACAGCCTTTTTAAGGTTATTTTTGTTCGGGTGCTCAAAGTTAGTCCAGAGTTCCCGCAGGAGGTGGCGCAATCTTTGCGTGATTTGCCACAACCCTATTCGTTTGTTCTGCGGGATGTAGAATTGCAGGATGATGGCACTCTTGATGGCCATCGGATTGTTGCTAATCTGGTAGGACTGGAAGAGGGAGATAAGAAAAAATTATTAGCTGATTCGCTCTGCGAAGTTGCCTTCACTGAAACCATGGCTTTACGGCGGGATCTTGAAGCTGAGCAAGCCAGGCCACTCATTGCCCGGGTTCAGGAAGTTACAACCAAAATTCGGGAGATGATCGGGAGAAATGAATGAATCAAGACGTTAAGGATCGACTGATTTTTGCCCTGGATGTCGATAATTTCTCTGCAGCAGAAGAATGGGTCAAAAAGCTGCATGAAAATGTTGGTTTGTTCAAGGTTGGTAAGCAGCTGTTTACCCGCTGTGGCCCTGAAGTTGTCAAGATGATCCAGAATCATGGCGGTGATGTCTTTCTTGATCTGAAGTATCACGATATCCCCAATACGGTCGCCAAAGCGGCCGTTGAGGCTTGTAAGCTAGACGTCAAAATTTTTAATGTCCACGCCCTGGGCGGAGCGGAAATGATGCAAAAAACGGTGGCAGAGGTTGAAAGTTATTGTGCTGCTGCCGGGATTGAGCGACCAATGATGTTGGCGGTGACAATTCTCACGTCATCAACGGAAGAAACATTGCGGCAAGTCGGGATTGATCGACCCATTGCTGAAATGGTTCCCCGGTTGGCTCGCTTGGCTCAGGACGCTGGATTTGATGGCGTCGTTGCATCGCCGCAAGAAGTGACTCTGATCCGTGCTGCTTGTGGTGATGATTTTGCTATTGTAACCCCTGGTGTCCGTCCAAGTTTTGCTGCTCTGGACGATCAAAAGAGAGTCACAACACCGGCTGAGGCTATTTTTGCCGGAGCCACCGCACTGGTGATTGGACGTCCAATTTCTGCTGCCAAAGACCCTCTGGAGGCAGCTGGAAAAATCTTGGCTGAAATAGAGGGCGCATTGGCAAGCTGATGGCTGACTATCTTTATGGAATCAATCCCGTCCACGAAGCATTCCGGGGGGATGGACGTAAACCCCTGGAACTTTTGGTTGTGAATGGTGAGCGGAATGATCGCCTGGACGACTTGGTGACTCAGGCCAAAAAGCGGCAAATAAAAATCAATTTTTTTGAGCGCCGTGAACTTGACAGGTTGGCTGGCCATGCACATCATCAAGGGGTTTTGCTAAAATTAACCGCTTTTATTTATGCAGAGTTTACAACCCTGTTGCAAGAGTGGCAAAAGAGCGAACAATCAGCTTTCTTTCTTCTTCTCGACAGTGTTACCGATCCACACAATTTTGGTGCGATTCTGCGTAGCGCCGAAGTCGCTGGTTGCCAGGGGGTGGTTGTTGCCAAGGATCGTTCCTGCCCCGTGACTTCCGTGGTCGAAAAAACCGCTGCCGGAGCTCTGTCCCATTTAAAACTCTGTCAGGTGACCAATCTTTCTCGTGCCATTGATGAATTGAAGAGTGTGGGGATCTGGTGCTATGGATTAGCCGGCGATGAAGGGGCTCAAGATCTTTTTTCTGCCGATTTAACCGGTTCCTTAGCATTAGTCGTTGGCAGTGAAGGAAAGGGGTTGCGATTAAATATTCGCAAACACTGTGATGGCTTACTGGCAATCCCTATGGCGGGGCAAGTTAGTTCTTTAAATGCTTCGGTTGCAGCCGGGATTGCTTTATTTGAGGTTGTCCGACAGAATCGATGTTAGCGGGTTGGTCCATGCTGTTTCAACAAGGTGGGATGATTTATTATGAACTTACTTAAAATAATTCTTGAGCAGGAAGTCTATCCTGCCCTGGGTTGTACCGAGCCAACCGCGGTGGCTTACGCAGCCAGTATTGCCGCCAGTAAGCTTAACAAACCCCTTAAAAATATTGCTATCAGTGTTGATCCCGGCGTTTACAAAAATGGTCTGGCTGTAACTGTACCAAACACAAATGGTGAGAGGGGGAATCTGATTGCGGGCGTTCTGGGGGCTTTGATTCGGCAGCCTGAACTGAAGATGCAAATTTTGGATGGTGGATCCCCGGAGCTCATTGATCAGGCAAAAGAGATCATCTTTGCTAAACAGGCAACTATTACTTGTGACACCGAACAACACGGTCTGCATATTGAAGTTGTCGCGTCCGATGGCATCTCTACGGTTAAAGCAATATTAGCTGACAACCATACGAACCTGATTTTTCTGGAAAAAGATGGAGAGATTCTCTTTAGTGTGGATCCAGATGAGGATAAATTGCAGAAGTTTGACTATAAAAAAGTCCTTAAGGATATGCAAATTGCCGATCTGGTTGATTTAGCTGAGCAGCTGGATGAAGATGATTATGCTTATCTTCTAGAGGGTGTTCGTTACAATCAGGCGATGTCCACTAAAGGGTTAGAGATTAAAAAAGTTGGCTATTATCTTGCTGACCTGAAGGAAAAGGGTTACCTCCAGCACGATATTTTTTCATCAAGTAAAATTTTGACTGCAGCTGCGGCAGATGGGCGGATGGATGGACTCAATCTGCCGGTTATGTCGAGTGGTGGTAGTGGTAATCAGGGGATTGTCGCGATCCTTGTCCCTTACAATGTTGGGCTCTGGTTTAAAATCGATGAGCGCAAAATCGTTGAAAGTATTGCCCTCTCGCATCTCGTAAATAGTTACATCAAATGCTACACTGGCAGCTTGTCGCCGATCTGTGGATGCTCTATCGCTGCCGGGGTTGGTGCTGCGGTTGCCATTGTTTACCAACAGTCAGGTAAAAATATTGATCAAATGACCCTTGCTGTCAACAATCTGATCAGCGACTTGGGCGGCATGCTTTGTGACGGAGCCAAAGGGGGCTGCGCCTTGAAGGTGGTAAGCTCAACCGACTCAGCAATCCGCTCTGCGTATATGGCTTTGAATAATCATGGAATCACCTCCATTGAGGGTTTTGTCGGCCGGACGGCTGAGGAAACAATCCAGAATCTAAGTCGTATCAGTAAGGTCGGCATGGCTGGGGTTGATGATATGATGATCCAGATTATGTTGGAAAAAAACAGTTGATTTTTTCTCTTGCATTCCGGTTTTCCTTGGGTTATAAATCCCGTCTTGTGCTGGCGTAGCTCAATTGGCAGAGCACCTCACTTGTAATGAGGATGTTGGGGGTTCAATTCCTCTCGCCAGCTCCAGCAGCTTTGATCGGGCTTGCCCGTTAAAATTGAATAGACATATCGGTTCCCCTGGAGGGGTTCCCGAGTGGCCAAAGGGATCAGACTGTAAATCTGACGGTGAAACCTTCGGAGGTTCGAATCCTCCCCCCTCCACCATTTATGACTTGCCGGATAAAGCCCGGCTGCTGTGCACCAGGAGGCTGTTAAGCCGATGGAACTGGAGCAGGGTCGTGTGGATCCTTTACCACACATTTATATGCGCTAGAGTTTGGGCGGGAGTAGCTCAGCTGGCTAGAGCATCAGCCTTCCAAGCTGAGGGTCGCGGGTTCGAATCCCGTTTCCCGCTCCATTTAGCTCTGCGCAGAAAAAAGGACGTTAGGCCCACATAGCTCAGTCGGTAGAGCGCATCCTTGGTAAGGATGAGGTCTCCAGTTCAAATCTGGATGTGGGCTCCATCTTTTTAAGGCTATTGGGGTCTGTATAGATAGATTTAATTGTTTAAGTATTAGTTTTTCACCCAAAAACAGTAGACGTCAAAGACAACAAAGGGAGGTTTTATTATGTCCAAGGAAAAGTACGAAAGGACAAAGCCGCACGTCAACATCGGTACCATTGGTCACGTTGACCACGGCAAGACCACACTGACCGCAG
>JASFYS010000074.1:0-3978 GCA_045047095.1 Desulfuromusa sp.
AGCAGTTCACTCGTAATGATCAGGTCTCCGGTTCGATTCCGGAGGGTGGCTCCAGTTTAAGAATATAGGTGTTGAGCATTTAACTGCTAAACACCTATTTTTTTATTTGCTAACGAATATCAAGTTTCCCCATCAAAAAAGAGTATAAATCTATCCATCGTGCTTGTTTTGTTCCGACGCATTCAATAGAATCATATTTTCTGTTTGCAAGATTCTTGACGGGATGGGCATGACGACTGAAGCATCAGAACCACAAAATCAAAAAGGTTCACGCCGCAGGCGGCGGGAATGGATACTGATATTTTTTGCTATTCTCGTGCTGATAGTAGTTCCGCAGCTGGAAAATCGCCTTGTCGAACTGACCTCTCAACTCCAAATCAGCAACAGTATCATTGCTCTTGCAGTTATAAATCTCAATATCCTGCTGGTTCTTCTGTTTCTTTTTCTTATTTTCCGCAATATTTTTAAACTCATTCTTGAACGACGACGCGGCGTTCCCGGGGCAAAACTTCGCAGTAAACTCGTTGGAGCATTTATTGCCCTGTCGCTGGTTCCGACAATGCTATTATTTTTTGTGTCAGCAGGGTTCATCAGTAGCAGTATCGACAACTGGTTCAGCACCCAAGTAGAAAAGGCTCTGGATGAGTCTCTGGAAGTGGCACAAACATATTATCGGAATTCAGAGGCAAACGCTCTCTATTACGCCGATCAGTTAAGTAATCGGATCAAAGAAGGTAAATTTCTTAACGAAGAAAATCTACCCCAGTTAAAACAGCTGATCAAAGAAAAACAGGAGGAATATAACCTTGGAATTGTTGAAGTTTTTTCTGCAACCCAAGAGGAACTGGTCAGGGTTGCCAACCCCAAATTACCCATCATTGAAATTACGACCGCAAGCTCTGATCCGGTTCGAGAGGGGCTTCAGGGGATTCGCTTTTCACAGATCACCCCGGTGGGACAGGCGGATTTAATCCGTGGAATTGTTCCTGTTCAGTCCAATTGGAATCCGGAAGATATTGTCGGCGTTGTTGTTGTTAACTATTATGTCCCCTATTCTTTGATCAACAAGATGAAAGAAATTGCATCGTCCGTTGATCAATATAAAATCACTAAATCAATAAAAGGGCAGATTCAGCAGAGCTATGTCATTGTTCTCCTCCTTATTGCTTTGATTATTATCTTTCTTGCAACCTGGTTTGGATTCCATCTGGCCAGTAGTATTACCGTCCCAATCCAAGAACTGGCAACCGCAACAACAAAAGTCGCTTCCGGTGATTTAGATATTCAATTACAAACCCGAAGTACTGACGAAATTGGGACATTGGTCAATGCCTTCAATAAGATGACAACCGATTTAAGACAAGGGCGTGTTGAAGTTATTTCTGCTAATCAGGAGCTTCAGGCATCAAATCTTGAATTGGATCGTCGACGCAACTACATGGAAATTGTTCTGGCCAACGTTACTGCCGGGGTTATATCTATTGACCGCTCAGGGCATCTGACAACTATCAACAAATCAGCTGAAACGTTGCTCCACTTAAATGCCGATAAAATGCTTGGTAAAGACTTTCGTGATGTTATTCCCGATAGTTATATGCCAAAGATCATGGAGCTTCTAAAGGAGCTATTCTATTCGGATCGGGGAACGGTACGGCAACAAATGACCATCCCTATTGGAACAGATAAATATACTTTAATGCTTAATTTGACAACATTACGCGATAAGCAAAATAATTTTCTGGGAACTGTTGTCGTGTTCGATGATTTAACCCAACTATTTAAAGCCCAGCGCATGGCAGCGTGGAGAGAGGTTGCCAGAAGAATTGCTCATGAAATAAAGAACCCATTGACCCCCATCCAACTATCCGCTCAGCGACTTCGAAGACGCTATCTAAAAAACTTTGCAGATGATGACAATGTCTTTGATGATTGCACACAAATGATCAGTGACCAAGTTGATGAATTGAAAAATCTTGTCAATGAATTCTCTAACTTTGCTCGCATGCCAGCAACAAAACCAAGTGAAAACAACCTGAATGAAGTCATTAATGAGTGTTTAATGTTATATAGTGAAGCACATAAAAATATATCTTTCCAGCATTCATTGGATCAACATCTGCCCGATACACTATTTGACCGTGAGCAGATTAAAAGAGTCATCATCAACCTCTTAGAAAATGCCATTGCAGCCATTGAAGGGGCAGGGACAATTCGACTCGAATCAGTCTTTAACCAAGAGTTAAAGATCATCACCCTTACAATTTCTGATTCAGGTTGTGGTATCCCCACCGAAGATAAAACGCGTTTATTTGAACCCTATTTTTCGACTAAAAAAACCGGAACAGGATTGGGTTTAGCTATTGTATCAACCATTATTGCCGACCATAATGGTTATATCAGGGTAAGAGATAATAGTCCTAAAGGTTCTATTTTTATTATTGAGCTCCCTGCAACGAATCTCAGATAAGGATAATCGAGATGAAAAGTATTCTCATCGTTGATGATGAAGAGAGTATCCGTCAAAGCCTAGAAGGTATTCTTGAAGATGAAGGCTTTAGAACCTTTTTTGCTGCAACCGGTGAAAAATGTCTGGATTTAATCCAGGTTGAGGACCCAGATCTAATCTTGCTGGATATATGGATGCCAGGAATCGATGGGTTAGAAACACTAAAAAAGATCAAACAGATCCGACCGCAGCAATTAGTTGTCATGATGAGCGGACATGGGTCAATAGAAACCGCTGTTAAAGCAACCCGGCTCGGCGCCTTTGATTTTATTGAAAAACCACTTTCACTTGAAAAGGTATTATTATCAATTCAAAATGCCATGAAGATTGGTCAACTCGTCGCTGAGAATAGGGCTCTGAAAGAAAAAATTGGCCACGATTATCAGATGATTGGTAATAGTCCAGCAATTGACCAGCTCAAGCAACAGATCAGAATGGCTGCACCAAGTTCTGGGTGGGTTCTTATAAGCGGGGAAAATGGAACCGGGAAGGAACTTGTTGCTCGGGCAATTCATCAGCAATCAACACGATCTGAAAAACCTTTCATTGAAATAAATTGTGCTGCAATTCCAGAAGAACTTATTGAATCAGAATTATTTGGTCATGAAAAAGGTGCATTTACCGGTGCAACCGCAGCACGAAGAGGAAAGTTTGACCAAGCCAATGGAGGAACCCTTTTTCTCGATGAAATTGGTGATATGAGCCTGAAAACTCAGGCCAAAATATTACGTATATTACAGGAACATAAATTTGATCGGGTTGGAGGAAATAGAACCATAGAGGTTGATGTTCGAGTGATTGCAGCAACAAATAAGAATTTACAAGAAAGAATAAAAACTGGAGAATTCAGAGAGGATCTTTTTTTTCGGCTTAATGTCCTCCCATTTTCGGTTCCGCCACTACGGAAACGAAAAGATGATATTCCCCGTCTCTGCAAACACTTTCTGACCCACTTTTGTGGTAAAGAGAGTCGAGATATAAAATCAATCTCCGACGCAGCACTAAAGTCCTTAATAGCTTACAATTGGCCTGGAAATGTCAGAGAATTAAAAAACTTGATAGAAAGGCTCGTCATTATGACCCCGGGGAAACTCATTAATTTCACTGATCTACCCCTGGGAATTAATCAGAACGATTATCAAAGTGAACCATCAGGATTCAGTACTACAGATTTACCCGACTCATACCGTGAAGCGAAGGAAGTATTTGAAAAACAATTTTTATTGGAAAAACTGAAGAAAAACGATTGGAATGTTTCTAGAACAGCTGAAGAAATTGGTTTAGAACGCTCAAATCTCCACAGAAAAATCAAAAACTATCAGATAGAGCCCACATAAAATAACCCGCTCAAACTATTTGTACATATCACAACGATAAAAACCCCCAACCTCAATAAAAGGAAGGGGGTTTTCAAATAATTTCGGCAGCGACCTACTTTCCCACATAGTCTCCCATGCAGTATCATCGGCGCA
>JASFYS010000075.1:0-19255 GCA_045047095.1 Desulfuromusa sp.
AATAGGTGCCGATTTTACCCGTTTCGGCAGCAGGTGCAGGGCGGCAGATGGTGCTGCTAAGAATGCTGCTGGTGTTTTGAGCAGACTTTTTGGATCGAGCTTTAATTTGATCAGGGTTTCGACGTGCCGTAAGGTGTCGCGGAACAGGTATCTGGTTCGTTCAAGAGTGCCAAATAGATTGGCTACCGCCGGGAAACGACTGCCGGTGAGGTTGGTGAAGAGCAGCGCAGGACCCTGGTGTTGATAAACCCGCCTCTGGATTGCACCAGCCAGTAGGTTTGGTTCAATCGGTCGGTCGATACGGATCAGCTGCCCGCTGCTTTCCAGATCTGCAACTGCCTGTTGAAGGGTTCTGTATCCCATTTAGAGTCGTCCTGTAAAAGTAGAGGAAGAGCAGTTTTTATACTTCAGCGGTGCAGAAAAGGCAATCAGAATGGTTGAAAGTCGGTGTTGGGATAGCATCACTGTATTTTTGATGCAGTTTGTTTTATTCTGCCTGGTGAATAGAGGGTTTTAAAAAACCTGGTTGTTCAGTAAGCTGTCCGCCTTGGCAAAATAGTTTTTCATTGGGGAGTTATAAATGCGTATTCGGTTGGCAATCAGGTATACGGCAATCTCAAGTATTGTTCTGCTTATTGTCATGTCTATTTCTGCTTTTTTACATATAACGAAAGTGCAGAAAGTCTTTTTTGAAAAAGAGATGCACGATGCCGATGTCCTTGCCGAGATGATCCTTCGCGACTCCTATCACTTGATGCTGCAGGACAACCGGAAACAGCTGCAGTTGATGATTGAGGAGGTTGGAAAGACGCCACGGGTTAAGCGGATCCGTATCCTGGGTAAAGAGGGGGTCGTCCGTTTCTCAATGAATAAGGTTGAAATCGGGACAGCCCTCAGCGAAAAAAATGAGAGCTGTGTTTTCTGCCATTCAGAGGGGGCTGAAGTCTCGGTTGATGTCCCGATAGGAAAGCGTAGCCGGGTCTTTTCTGATGATAGTGGAACCCAGTATCTGAGCATTACCCGGGGAATTTACAACGAACCCACCTGCTCCACTGCATCTTGCCACGCTCACGATCCAGCTGAGAAGAAAATTGGTGTTCTCGATATGGTTATCTCCGAGAATCAAATGGCAGACTTGGCTCATGCCCACCATAAAGACGTTATTTTTTCAACAATCATCATGATAATTATTGTTTCCCTGTGTCACTATCTGCTGACAAGAAAATATATTTGTGACCCGATTGAGCGGATGCTGGAGCAGACTCAGGCGCTTGCCGGTGGTGATCTGTCTGCCCGGGTCAAAATCGTATCCAAAGATGAGATCGGAGAACTTGGGCTATCTTTTAACCACATGGCCAATAATCTGGCTCAGGCACAGATAGAACTAAAGGATTGGGGAAATACCCTGGAGCACAAAGTTGAAATGCGAACAGCTGAAATTACTGATATGCAAAGCCAATTATTGCGCTCGGCAAAATTGGCTTCCATGGGGGAACTGGTTGCTGGTGTAGCGCATGAAATCAATAATCCTCTGACCGGAATATTGATGTTTGCTTCCTTATCATCAAAAACCCCGGATCTCCCACAGCAGGTCAAAGATAACCTGGACTTGATTGTTTCAGAAACAGGAAGATGTGCGAAAATTGTCCGTGGATTGTTGGAATTTGCCCGGGAGTCTTTTCCGGAGAAGAAACCTGATTCTATAAATCGGATCATTGAACATACTCTGGAGTTGGTTGCACCGCAGACAATTTTTCAGGATGTCGATGTCCGCTATCATGGTGCGGAAGGGTTGCCCCAGCTGGAGATTGACGCTGATCAATTGCAACAGGTTTTTTTCAATATGTTTATCAACGCCGGACAGGCAATGCCTAATGGTGGATCCTTGACAATAACGACAAAGTTATTGGAAAAAAATAAGGAGATACAAATAGTTATTGAAGATACTGGTGCAGGAATAAGTCAGGAGAATCTGGATAAAATATTTGATCCATTTTTCTCAACTAAAGCACAAAAAGGTTTTGGGCTGGGATTGTCGGTTTCCTATGGAATTATCAATAACCACGGTGGTCGGGTCGATGTTAAGAGCCGTGAGGGGGAAGGAACGCGCTTCTCCATCTATTTCCCAACTGAAGATAGCGAACCATTGAAGAGTTCTGATAAGGAAGATACGCCAGCCTAGAGGTTGTTGATGAGATGGTCTCCTAGCAGAAAACAGACCATCTATACGTGGTCTTTGACGGAAATTCCAAGCTTTTTTAATAGTGCCTGGAAATTAGGCCTGAGCATCCCGGTTTCTTCCGCTGCTTTGGTAACGTTCCAGTTATTTCTTTCTAAAGCCGCATAGACAAAAGCTTTTTCTACCGGCTCAACTGCCAGTTCACGAGCAATGCGTTTTTCTTCTTTGAGTTGATCAGTGTTGATCGGGGCGACAATATCGTGCTGAATTGACGCGATCTCTGGTGATGTTGGTAGTTCAAGGCTGTCACGTTGGATCAGATCCCCCTGGGTGAGAACAACGGCTCTTTCGATAATATTTTCCAGTTCGCGAACATTGCCCGGGAACGGATAATCATGAAGTGCCAGATGCGCATCAGCAGAAAGCCCCTTGATCTCCCGGCCAACCTCTTCCGAAAATTTCCTCAAAAAATAGCCAATCAAAAGAGGGATGTCGCCAGCACGTTCACGCAATGGTGGCAGACTGATCGGGATGATATTTAAGCGAAAATAGAGATCATCGCGAAAGTTCCCATCCTCCACCATTTTGTCCAACCCGCGGTTGGTTGCGGAAATTAGACGGATATCAATAGGCGTGGCCTTGGTTCCACCAATAGGAGACACTTCACGTTGCTGGAGAACCCGGAGGAGTTTTGCCTGGGTTGCTAAGCTAAGGTTGGCGATTTCGTCCAGAAATAAACTTCCACCGCTAGCTACGCTGAATAAGCCTGGTTTCGATTGGGTTGCCCCGGTAAATGACCCTTTGACATGACCAAACAGCTCACTTTCCAGTAGATTTTCTGGCAACGAATTGCAATCGATGGCAACAAAGGCTTCGTCTTTTCTAGGGCTATTGTTGTGAATCGCCCGGGCAACCAATTCTTTTCCGGTGCCACTTTCCCCGGTAATCAGAACCGAACTATTGGTCGGAGCCACCTGAAGAATCCGCTGAAAAACTTTCTGCATCGCAGTACTTTTGCCAATGAAAGAATCTGCGACGGTTTCATCTGGGATGCTTTCGGTGATAACTTCCGATTCAAGATTCAAGAGTCTTTTTTTGACGGCTGACTGAACTTTTTCGAGGATTTGATCTGGTAAAAAGGGTTTGGTCAGGTATTCAAATGCACCATTCTTCATGGCATCAACCGCCGAATCGACGGTTGCAAAACCGGTGATAATGATGACTGGAACATTAGGCTGCAGGACTGATATTGTTTTTAAAACTTCTATCCCCCCCATGATCGGCATTTTCAGATCGCTGATGACGACACTGAAACTGTCCTTCTGTAGCTTCTCCATCCCGACTTTGCCGTTTTGGGCAACGATGACCTGGTAGCCTTCCAGGGTCAGCACTTGACGAAGAGCTTCACGAATAATTGCTTCATCGTCGATGACCAGGATTTTATGTGTCGCGTTTTCGTCCATAATGGTGTGGATTGCCTTCTGAGCCAGCTGAAGAATAAAATCGAAGAAAGTTTAAATAGTGAATTTTCAAAGCGTTTCATACTAATAAGGGAAAAGGAAACAGTCAAGGGATAAGTCACAGAAACAGCCGGTATTAAATTGCCAGTTAACATAAAAAAGACTAAAAATAGATGCAAGGATCGGTAGGTAAAAGTTAGTATCGAAGATTGTGAATAAATAAAATATGCAGTGGTTTTTTACTCATTGAGACCATTTTGTGGTTATAAAATTCTATGATAATAGCTAGTTAGGGCATAAATTAATTTCTTTTGGAGCTATTTATGACTCTTTAGCTGTATGAAAAAAATATTCGATTGTCTTAACCGGAGATATTGAAAATCTATAAGAAAAATTTAAAAGCCTTATATAACGGATAGTTGAGGCGAATATGATGTTAAAAATTAATTTTGGCACAATTTCTGTAAGTGTTGTTGAGCATGAAATAAAAAAATAACTATGTCATGGAGGTTGTGATGAGAAATATTATTCGTAACAGTATTATTGCTTTAGGTTGTGTTGCAACAACGGTTTCTACCGCTTTTGCTGCTGTGGCACCTGCTGCTGAGGGTGGATCGTTGCTTTTAACCCTTTTTATTGGTTTTTTTGCTTTAATCGTGGTGTTTCAGTTGGTTCCAGCTTGTTTGTTGTTTGTTGGAATCTTAAAAGGGTTATTTGCACAGAAGAATGAAACGAAGCAGGAAACTTCTAATCGCTAAAAACCAGCCACAGATGAGGTGAGTTTATGAACGGTCTTCTTGTCGCAAATAAAGATCAGGCAGCACGAGAGCAAATGTCCAGTTTGTTTGAAAATGACGGGTATGAAGTCACATCTGCGGACTCGGTTGTTAACTCCCTCTCGGGTATCCTCGATAAGACAATCCAGGTGGTTCTGCTGGGTGGTGTGTTTGATGAACAACAGATTTCAAAGTTTGTTCCGCTGCTGAAAAAATGTAACCGTAATCTGTCGATTATCCTTGTCTCTGATGAAATGCCACTTGAGTTGCTGCGTAGAATCCGTAAGGAAGGGATTTTCTACCATGCATTAAAGCCAGTTGGGAGCGAAGGGTGGGATGAAATCCGTTTGGCTGTGAGCTGTGCTTTTGAAAATTACCATGCACGACAAGCTATTGGTAGCAAGCTATTTGAAAAGAAAGTTTCTGTGCAGACAGCCGGGGCTTTTTAACCGAGCTCAAAGGTCAGCCGCACCGGCACGAAAATATTCATGCGCTTGATAATCTTTAATATCTAGACCCCGCTAGGGGGTCTTTTTTTGTTCTTGCCAATGGTTTCGCTCCTGAAACCATATAAAAAAAATATTCAGTTAGCGGTATACTGTATACAATTTATATGTGTTTGAAATATTGATATTTCTCAATAAGTTATGGTTTTTTTTGGATCTATTTTTAAAGTCAGAAATATCTTTTTTGTATATGTTTTATATACAGTTAATTGGGATATAAAAGGTTTTATTTAGTGTGTAAGTAGAGCAAGATTAGCTAGTTATGCTTTTATCGAAGATTATTACATTTCTGGCATGACCCCTGCATTTCCTTCCTCGGAACTTTAGTTTGTTCTTCTGGTTTATTTGTATACAGGACACAAGAAAAAAGAGTTCCAATGGGAAGCATTAATCACGTATAGTACGGCAATTAAAGTGTAAACAATTGAGTTGTTTACTGGCTCTATTTTACCAGCTGGTGAACAATGTCCAACTTTTATCAAGGAGGTTTCGATGCAAAGTGTAAAAGTGTTATTAACCGCTCTCGCTCTGATGTTCATGGCTGCTTCTCCCGCTTTGGCTGTTGATACCAGTAAAACCTACAGCAGTGGCATTCTGATTCTTCTGTTTGTCGGGTTCTGTGCTCTGATCATCATCGCTCAACTGGTTCCTGCTGTATTGGCACTGCTGGGCATGACCAAGGAGGCTGTAAAGAGTACATCGGGTGGAAGAGTTGCAGCATCGGCAAAGAAACACTGAATAATTTTCATTGAGAGGTATTGAAATGTTTGATTTTTTTATGAATGTTGGTCAGGTTAAAGAAATTTACACGGTTGTTGATTACTACACCTACATCAAGGGTCTTGAGTATTTGCTTTGTCTGCTGTTTTTCACTTTTTTCCCAATGTTTTATCGTTATGTCATTGGTGGTGACGAAGATTAATCAGGTTATAATTTGGGGTGTTGTATTTTAATTGCTCTGCATTCTGCCGATGTAAATTGCTGCAGACAAAATTTGAAAACTAAGGAGTAGAGGTTATGGTAAATGTCGTTAAGCAACTTTTGACCGGGATGGGAGTTATATTGTTGTTTTCTGTCCTATCGGTGAGTTGTTACGCAATGGATTATCCAGATGAAGTTGAAATTGATTCTCTGGCTAATTTGTATGAAGCTGTCGTCTTTGATCATGCGATGCATGTCGATGCGACGGAGAACTGTGCGGAATGCCACCATCACACCACGGGTACCGGGATGGTCAATGAATATTGTGCGAAATGTCACGAAGGTGACGTCGAGATGGACAGTGTCTCATGCCAGGATTGCCATTCTGCCGATCCCGTGTCCCCGGAAAACCTCCATACTCCAAACTCCGATTATGTCTACCATGACGATAAGCCTAAATTGAAAGCTGCTTATCATCTCAAATGTCTCGGTTGTCACAATGAGGTCGATGGCCCAACCGGTTGTGAAGATTGTCATGCCAAGACCGAGGCTGGTGAAAAATTCTATCATTCTGGAGAGTTTGCCCCTAAAGAGGATGCTCATCAAAACGCAGAACATGATTAAATTCATGGAACTGTGGCTGGGGAATACAATTTTAAGGAGATTTCGTCATGAGTAGTAAAATATCACGTAGAAGATTTTTAGCCGGAAGTGCTGCTGGGGCTGCTTTGGTTATGCATCCCGGAAAGAAAGCATTTGCTTCCGGTTCATTTAGTGGCTTTCCCGATGGGATGGGGGTGCTGGTAGATTTAACCCGCTGTGTCGGCTGTCGTACCTGTGAAGCGGCCTGTAATAAAGAACAGCAGCTGCCAGAACCGGCTCTGCCCTTTGATGATTATTCGGTCTTTGATGAGATTGATGAGCATGGCCAGAAGCGTCGCACCACCGATAAAGCTTATACCATCGTTAACCGTTATGAGCCTGAGGGTGCTGATGAACCACTGTACCGCAAGATTCAGTGCAACCATTGTAACGAGCCTGCGTGTCTTACCTCTTGTTTTGTTGGTGCCTATACCAAAACGCCAGAGGGTGCAGTTATCTACGACCAGCATGTTTGTGTTGGCTGTCGGAACTGTATGATTGCCTGTCCGTTCCACATTCCTGCATATACTTATCATTCGGTTCTCAATCCGGTGATTAAAAAGTGTATTTTCTGTTATGACACGCGCTTAAAAGAGGGTCGGCCTCCGGCATGTGTTGAAAGTTGCCCGCAGCAGGTGATGACCTTTGGTAAGCGTAAAGATCTGATGAAGATTGCTCACGAGCGGATCCGCAAGAATCCTAACCAATATATTGATCATGTTTATGGTGAACATGAAGTTGGTGGTACCGGCTGGTTCTATATTTCCAGTGCCCCGTTCAAGGAAGCTGGCTTTGATGAAACACTGCCAAAAGAGCCAATTATCAATAATGTCAAAGATTTTCTAGCAATGGTACCGGTTGTCCTGGTTGTTTGGCCGGCACTGTTTACAGGTTTCCACCTGCTTGCTACCAAAGGAAAGTCTCACGGTCATGGTGATGATCATAGCAACGATAAGCAGGAGGGCCACTGATCATGAAGAAGTTAGCGACTTACGGCGTTAAACCACACGATTCAGCTTCGAAAGAGGACGGAAACTCGTGGTCTTTGATGGAAAAATTGTTCCTTGGCCTGCCTCTGGATCAATATATCGGGCAGGCATTTCGCAATAAATTTAACTGGATTCTGGGTATTATCTTTGCTATCGGAATTCCGGTTATTATCTATCGGTTCTTCTTTTCACTGGGGGCGGTGACCCATGCCAGCTATGACTATCCTTGGGGACTGTTCTTAGGTTTCGGGCTCTTCTGTATGGTGCCATTGTCTGCTTCCGGGTTTATGCTGGGGACAACCGTTGAAATTTTCGGTCGACACGATTTTGAGCCGATTGAGCGGCTGGCGCTGCTGAACGGTCTGCTCGGTTACTTCTTTGCTGTCGTTTATTTACTGGTTGACCTTGGGCAGCCATGGAGACTCTCCTACCCGATGGTCTACTCATTTGGCCCGGCTGCGGTTTTGTTCCTGGTTGGCTGGCATGTTGCGACCTACCTTTCAGTTCAGGTTATGGAAGTTTCTACGGCATTTTTCGAGTGGATTGGTTTCCAGCGCGGTTATGATTTTATCCGTAAAGGGGCTGTTGGTCTGACTGTTTCGGGAATTATTCTCTCAACTTTGCACCAGGGTGCGTTGGGAGCACTGTTTCTCTATGCTCCAGGTAAGGTTCATCCTCTCTGGTATTCTGCCCCATTTCAGTGGTTACACTTTTTTATATCATCTGTCCCTGCCGGTCTGTGTATGGTGATCAGTGTCAGTACCATTGTTATCTACACCATGAAGTGGCGTTGTGATGATCGGTTTATTGATAATCTTGACCGTATTACTATTTCATTGGCTAAAGGTGCAGCGTTAGGTCTGGTGACCTATCTCATCATGAAGATCATTGCTGTCGCTCATGATAATGAGTGGGCTTACATTGTGACAAGTTGGGGTGTCTGGTGGCTATTTGAGATGATTGTCGGGGTCATTGTCCCGATGGTTTTACTGGCTTATGGTGCACACAATAAACTGGTTGGTATCTGCCGTATTGGTGCTTTTATTACCGTGTTTGGGATTTTGTTGAATCGTTTAAATACTGCGCTGATTTGTTTCAACTGGAAGTTGTATCAGGAGATGCCACACAAGCTGGAAATCATTATTTCCATCACGATTTTTGCGCTCTACATAGCGACCTATCGTTTTATCCTGGCTCGCTTGCCAATTCTTTATAAATATAAAGATTAGGCTGCTGGGTAAGAAATGCTGTTGGTTTCGGTAATAAGCGGGAACCAATCGCTGATGCTATATCAATAAATCCCTGGCCGGTAGAGGAATTTCCTTTGTCAGCCAGGGGTTTTTGTTTTAATATCCTTCAGAAGTGCAGCCTATTCGGAGCAAGAAAGCATGTTTGATAATCTGATTGCCAGAGCTATTGTGCCAGTCACGATCGCGGTCACAGGGTTCGTCATTTTTGGTTGTATCCTGCTGTACTCCTTTGTGAAGTCAGACATGACGGCGGAAGCCCTTCGAACAGTGAATAATTGTGCTGACACGGTGGTCAAATCTACAAAATCGGCAATGATGGAAGATGATCAACGTGCCATTCAGGATATTGTGACCAATATCGGAACCCGACCGAGTGTAGAATTGATCAGAATCTATGATCAAGATGGCCAGGTTCAGTATGCGGGCAAGAATAAACAGAACGTTCAGTCAAAGACCATAGAAAACCACATCACCAATTTTTTGCAGGAAGATTTCGCGTCAAAAGAACCAGCCCAGCGCGATATTGACTATTCCAGCGGAAATATAGCCGTTTCTTTACCGATTTTAAACGAACCAAAATGTTCAACTGCTGCGTGTCACTTTCATGCTGAAGACAAACCGGTTCTTGGTTATTTTAGTATTTCTGTCACCAGCGGGTCACTGGAAAAAACCCTTGCAGTCCTCAGATACCGGATGATAATTTTTAGCGTGATGGTGTTGTTCTTGACTATCGGTGGGGTGACCGCCCTGTTGAGAATGAATCTGTTTCTGCCAATTTTCAGGCTGACGTACAATGCGGAACAGGCGGCTCAGGGGGTTGCAGAGGCTGATCTGCCTAAATCTGATCATAAACTTGGAAAACTGAATAAAGACTTTCGGCTATTGGTTAAACAGCGGGATCAAGCCTTACAAGATTTAAAGGCTATGGAAACCCCTAACAGAAATGTAGACGATGGATCCGACAACTCATGAAACAGAAGCTCCACTGCCGGATATCAATCCCCTTCGGAAGCAGGTTCAGGCGAAGATAAAAAAACTGGAGTTGCTTTCCAGTTCCGGTCTCTGGATTCTTGCTCTATTTACAGCCCTGAGTATCGGTGCGTTCCGTAATTTTGATTTTCTCCCACCCTTAAGTGAAAGTATCCGCGTTTCTCTGGGAGCTGGGCCCCCGGTTAAATATATTAACGGCGCCTTGGTCGTTTATGGATTTTCTGCGATTATTCTGATTCTGACGCAGATGGCCAGTGATAAAAAACCGCATGGCGCTTTAGGACATTTTGGCTATCTGGGCGCTTTTTATCTTTTTTATCATTTCTCGGAAGGGTTGAGAGAAAATTTCTGGGCAGTTTTTGCAGTTGGATTAACGATTCTGGGGTTGCAGAGTTATCATGTCTGGAATTACTACCATGAGAAAATCCAGGAGCAGATCGAAATTCTATTGGAGCTGGATAAGCTACTTGATTAAAAACCCCGCCCAGATATGAGCGGGGTTTTTAGTTTGAATACGCGGTGATTGTTTTATTCGCGACAAGAATGTCGCTCCTACAATGAACTATTCCGTTCTACTGGTCACTTCAATCAGATGGTAGCCAAACTGGGTCTTAACTGGACCCAGAACTTTTCCGACCTCGCCACTGAAAACGACCTCATCAAATTCTTTGACCATCTGTCCCGGGGAAAACTCACCCAGAGCACCTCCCTGTTTGCCCGAAGGACACTTTGAATGCTTCTGTGCAATTTCCGCAAAATCAGCACCGGCTTCAATTTCCGTCTTCAGATCATTGCAGTTGTCCTCACTTGGAACCAGAATGTGACGTGCACTTGCTTTTGCCATAGTTGTTTTCCTCCTTGAGTTTTTATTTAGCGAAGTTGTGGTTGTTTACCGCAGTTGCCCAAAATCATTTTTACAATTGTAACAGTGCCATTTTGGAGCTGTTACACGAATCATACAACCGCCCGAGATGATTTTTCCTGACTCTAGTCCCCCCAGAATAACCCTGTCCAGTGGTGGCTTGCCATAAATAAAAATTGCCACATCATCTGACCCACAGGCCGGACAAAGGGGGATGTTTTTCAAATCAAAATTAAAAACTTCTATTTTTTGTGGTCTCCCCGAACATAATTGTCGTAACCTGACTAGCCAGGAGAACATCTCTAAACCCTTTTTCCGGAGTCCGATGATTTTCTTGCGGTACCACGAATTGTCCGCTTCACAAAGGCCGGGGCTCCAGCCATTGGAGCCTCAGTCAATTGTTCAATTTTTAGACCTGTCGCAAGGATAGCGGCCGCTGTGTCACGCGTTAAATGGCAATTTGCGGCACAAAGGCTCCAGAAGGGTTCTATCCGGCGCTGCCAGGTTAAGGTCGGTGGATGGTTGGAAATAATATGCTCAAGAAAAAGAAATGTGCCATTCGGGCGTAATAAACGATAGATCTCCTCGAGACTGGTTTCAAGACTGGGGACAGAACAGAGAACTAAAGTCGAAACAATGGTGTCAAAGGATGCATTTGGCATGTCAATTGATTCTGCACCCCAATGGGTGATGGTTACTCTGTTTTTCTGTGCTTCCAGGGTTTTGCGCTGTAGGTTTTTGCGCATCTGTAGATCCGGTTCACTGAGGACGATCGTTGTGACTGCCTCAGGGTAGTGGGGGAGGTTAACCCCGGTTCCCGCACCTATTTCCAGCAGGTCACCGCTGGCTTGAGATAGGAGCTTTTTACGCCATTCTTGTAGGCATTTTTTCTCAGTGCTGCGCATGGCATAGTCATAAGTTTTAGCAATGAGAAACGAGCGCACTTTTTTAAGCGGCATTATCTGATCCCTTTATTCATTCAGCTTGTCCAGCCATTATCCATAAGCGGCATTTGTACTATCTATTACCATGATGGTTAAGTTTCTTGCTCCTGTCAAGAAACAGGGGAAAATGAATCCCATTCCAGGAGTAGATATGCTCAGTTTTGTTGATCTCCACCCTTGTCAGACCAACAGGTGTGGTTGTATATTCGCGCCATGAGTGCATTGGTTATAGAAAATCTGTACAAGTCTTTTGATGGGGTTCCGGTCGTAAAGGGGGTCAATTTCACCATTAAAAAGGGTGAAATTTTTGGCTTGCTTGGCCCCAACGGCGCCGGGAAAAGTACCACGATCAATATGATTGCCGGAGTGGTTCGTCTGGGATCCGGGAGTATCACTGCTTTTGGCTATGACAATCAGCGTGATTATCGCCATACCCGTAGGATGCTGGGAGTCGTACATCAGGAAGTTGTCATCGACAATTTTTTTACTGTTGATCAGGCTCTTAAGCTCCATGCCGGATATTATGGTGTCAAAGATGACCCGGATTGGCGGCAGTTGCTGATCGAGCGTCTCGGGTTGAAACCTCACTTGGGTAAAGTGATGATAAAACTATCCGGCGGTCTGAAGCGGCGGTTTATGATTGCCAAGGCGTTGATCCATCGACCCCAACTATTGCTTCTGGATGAGCCAACGGCCGGAGTTGATGTTGAGTTACGGCATGGATTATGGGAATTTGTCCGGGAAATCAATCGGCAAGGAACCACTATTTTATTGACAACCCATTATCTGGAAGAGGCGGAAGAGATGTGTGACCGCATTGCGATCATGAACCATGGTGAACTGATCGCATTGGAGGAGACTCAAAAAATGATCCGGCGTTTGTCCAATCGTCAGTTAAGTGTTTGGCTGGAACAACCTTTGCTGGAATCTCCTGCTGGTTTGGAGAAATATATTCCCAGATTGAAAGAGGATGGCAATGTTCTGCTGCTCAGCTTGCCGGTGGGTGAGGGTGCGGGGGCTGTTCTCGCCCAACTTGCTGAATTGGGATTGAAAGTTCAAGATATTGAAACGGATCAGAATAGCCTGGAAGATGTTTTTATCCATCTGACGGGAATGAAGGGGGGTGCCAATGGTCATCATCCCAGATAATAAATATTATCCCTGGCTCCCCTTTGTCACTCTGCTGCGCAAAGAAATTTTACGCTTCATGCGGGTTTCATCTCAAACTTTGCTGACTCCCATCGTGACCGCGTCACTCTATCTTTTTGTGTTTGGAGCCACTTTGGGAGAACGGCTCAATGTTCTGGAAGGGTTCAGCTATGCCCAGTTTGTCATCCCCGGATTGATCATTATGGGGGTCATCAATAATACCTTTGCCAATACCTCTTCCTCTCTATTTATGTCACGTTATCTTGGAGGAATTGTTGATCTGTTGGTCACCCCGGTCAGCCCGCCACAGTTCATTATGGCCTATACTCTGGCGGCCATGCTGCGCGGTTTGTTGGTCGGCTTGGTGGTCTGGCTGATCTCAACCCTGTTTGCGGTGTTGCCCTGGGAATCTCCCCTGTTAGCTGTTCTGATGGCGATGCTGGCCAGTTTTCTGTTTGCCCAGTTCGGTTTAATCGCTGCAATTTATGCCCAGAATTTCGACACTCTTTCAATGTACAGTAACTTCATAATTTTACCGCTGGTCTACCTCGGTGGCGTTTTTTATCCCATCTCCATCCTTCCTGATCCTTGGGGAAAATTCTCATACCTGAACCCCTTATTTTATCTGATTGATGGATTTCGGCATGCGATTATCGGTGTCGGTGATACCAGCTATCTGATTGCTTTCGGGGTCAGTTTTGGGATAGCTGCGACTTTGTTTGTCTGGGCTGCCTGGTTGATTGGTAAGGGATATCGCTTAAGAGCCTGACAATAGTTTATCTCAAGGGGGATAAAATGCAGGATCATTTAGTGCGGGTGGTCAGCCCCGATGGTTTGTTTCGTGCTGCTGCGGCAGTGACGACTGAATTGGTACGTACTATCTGTGAAAAACAACAGACAGATTTCACCGCAACAGTTGCTCTGGGTCGATTATTGACCGGGGGCGCTTTGTTGGGTTGTCTACTGAAGGGAAAGCAGCGCCTAGCATTGTCAGTGGAAGGTAATGGGCCGCTGGGAAAAATGAGTGTTGAAGCTGATGCTGAAGGGAGAATCCGTGGCACTGTCCGAAATCCAATAACCGGCTTGCCACCTGTTGGAGAGCGTTTCGATGTTGCCGGTGCGGTTGGTAAAGCCGGGTTTCTCCACGTCTGGAAAGATCTTGGACTGAAAAATCCCTATCAAAGCATGGTGCAGTTGCAGAGTAGCGAAATCGCTGAAGATCTGGCGTGGTATTTAACCAGCTCAGAGCAGGTACCATCGAGTCTCGGATTGGGAGTTGAACTTGATTCAGAAGGTCAGGTTGCGGTTGCCGGAGGTTTTTTAGTGCAATCTCTCCCTCCCGGAGATTCTAAACAGATTGAAATTCTGAGTGAGAGAATAAAAGGGTTGCCACCAACGACGACGATGCTGCGACAGGGATTGACCCCAACGGAGATTCTTGCGCGGATATTTTCTGATGCCAAATTTCATGTGCAGCAGCAGATCCCATTGTATTTTCATTGCCCTTGTAATCAGCAGCAGATCGAAAAAATGCTCATTGGTCTTGGGAGTCAGGAACTTATTTCTCTGAGAGAGGAGCAGGATCCAGTTGAGGTTGTTTGTGAATATTGTCGTCATCACTACCGTTTTAATCGTGAACAGATGAACAAATTAATCGAAATGGCAAAGTGAGAGCAGGTACGATCCCAGCTTTTTTTGTAAAACGGACAAAAACTTAAGCTAAAAAAAAGAATAACAACTAAAAACTGCTGTAATATCAAACCAAAAGTCAATTGTCCCGGTTGGCTTAATTGCATACAGTATACGGTATTTCTCTTGACATAGCGGGGGAATTATCCTAGTTTTTCACACGCTGTAGAGTATCCTGTCAGCTTGTCAGGTACAGCTGAACGGTTCGATCTCTTCTAAGGAAGGAGCGGTTTTTATGTTAGATATTTATTTGCCGATTCTGATTGTTATGGGAATCGCATTTGCTTTTGCGCTGGGTTCGGTGGTTTTATCCCGGCTTGTTGGGGTAAAAAATCCAAGTGAGGTTAAGTTAGCACCATATGAATGTGGTATGCCCATTATTGGCTCCGCTCAAGAACGTTTTTCTATCAAGTTCTATATTGTTGCGATGCTTTTTATCCTCTTTGATATTGAGGCCGTTTTTCTCTATCCCTGGGCGATTATGTTTAAGCGTCTTGGTCTTTTTGGTTTTATTGAGATGGGAGTATTTATCATCATTCTTCTCGTCGGCTTTATCTATGTATGGAAAAAAGGAGCTCTGGAATGGGAATAGAGCAGCCAGCAGTACCTAAGACACTTGGTAGTGGTTTTGTTACGACAAGTCTGGATAAGTTGGTTAACTGGTCACGAGCCAGCTCAATGTGGCCACTCACTTTTGGTCTGGCTTGCTGTGCTATCGAAATGATGGCAACCGGCGCTGCCCGGTTTGACCTTGACCGGATGGGGATTCTCTTTCGTGCCTCACCACGCCAGGCAGACGTCATTATTATTGCAGGAACCGTCACCAAAAAGATGGTGCCGGTCATCAAGACCGTTTACGAGCAGATGCCGGAACCACGCTACGTAATTGCCATGGGAGCCTGTGCTTGTTCAGGCGGGATCTTTGACACTTACAGCACGGTTCAGGGCGTTGATGAGTTTTTACCCGTCGATGTTTATATCCCCGGTTGCCCGCCGCGTCCAGAGGGGCTGCTCTATGGCCTGATGAAGCTTCAGGATAAAATCCGGGCTGAACGCAATACCTTTGGTGCTGCTATCGGTGTTGGCGATGTCATTCACAACAAGGCCTGATGGTCGTCAGTTTGAAACAGGGAAAATCAATGAATAATCAAGCGATAGCTGAAAAACTGAAGGCAAAGTTCTCCTCTGAAGTTCTGAATGTGGTTGAATTTCGTGGAGAAACAACTGTCACCGTTAAGAAGGAGCAGATAGTCGAAATCTGTACTTTTATGCGGGATGATTTTGGTTATAACCTGCTTTGCGACCTCTGTGGGGTTGATTATATGGGAACCTCTCCACGGTTTATGGTGGTTTATAATCTCTACAATATTACGACCAAAAGGCGCATTCGGATCAAGGCTCCGGTTGAAGAACAGGGTGCTAGCATTGATACCGTCAGTAGTGTCTGGGGAACGGCTAATTGGCATGAGCGTGAGTGTTGGGATTTGATGGGAATTACGTTTAACAATCATCCTGACATGCGGCGGATTTTGATGCCTGCTGACTGGGAAGGTCACCCACTTCGCAAGGACTATCCCGTGCAGGGGCCTGATCGTGAGCCCTATAAAGGTCGACTTTCCTAATTAACGCTTTAACTCCTTAATCGGACGAGGCATACAATGGCAACAAATAGCAGCGAAACAATGACCATCAATATGGGACCTCAGCATCCGTCGACACACGGCGTGTTGCAGCTGATCCTCGAACTTGATGGTGAAATTGTCGTTAAAGCAACCCCGCATATTGGTTTTCTGCACCGGGGGATTGAGAAGCTTTCTGAACATCGTACTTACCATCAAATAATTCCGCTCACCGACCGGCTCGATTATCTGGCTCCGATGAGCAACAATCTCGGCTATGTCCTGGCAGTCGAAAAATTGCTCGGTATTACTGATGAAATTCCGGAGCGGGTGCAGCGGATTCGAGTCATTATGACTGAGTTGACGCGCCTGAAGAGTCACCTGGTTTGGCTTGCCTGTCACGCCCTTGATATCGGAGCAATGACGGTTTTTCTCTATTGTTTCCGTGAGCGTGAATGTATTACTGACATCTATGAAAAAGTTTCTGGTGCCCGGATGACCTCCAATTACTTCCGTGTCGGTGGTCTTGCCGATGATCTTCCGGATGGTCTTGAGGGGGAAATCCGGACTTTTGCCGAGTCGATGCCTGCACATATTGAAGAATATGAAGGGTTGCTGACTGGCAACCGGATCTGGCAGAAGCGTACTATCGGCGTCGGTAGAATCAGTGCTGAGGCGGCTATTGATATCGGTATCACCGGACCTGCACTGCGGGCTTCTGGAGTTGATTGGGATCTGCGCCGTGATAATCCTTACTGCGGTTACGAAGATTACGATTTTGAAGTTCCAGTCAGAACCGGCTGTGATACTTTCGATCGTTATAAAGTCCGTCTTGATGAAATGCGTCAAGCAGCGCGTATTATCCTGCAAGCATTGGACAAGTTGAAGCCAGGTCCGATTCTGGCAGACTGTCCCAAGATTGTTCTCCCCCCCAAGCAGGATGTTGTTAATAACATTGAGAGCCTGATCCATCACTTCAAGATTGTTACTGAAGGGTTTAATCCGGAGCCGGGCGAAATTTACCAGAGCGTTGAAGCTCCCAAAGGTGAGCTTGGTTTTTATCTGATTTCTGATGGCTCAGCCCATCCATTCAGAATGAAGATCCGTCCACCCTCTTTTGTCAACCTGCAAGGGTTGCCGCAGATGGTTGAAGGTAAATTGCTGGCTGATGTTATTGCCGTTATTGGTACTCTCGATATTGTTCTTGGTGAAATCGACCGGTAATTGATTCGCCAGACACATTTTATAATAAATTGGATTGCTGGTAGATTTTACCGGCTGCAAACGGCAGAAATGCCATAGACTGATGAAGGAAGAGGATGGTCATGACGCCAGAAGTTCTGACACTCTCGGAAACACCTTGGTTATTTACAGGGGTCATGTTGGTAAAGATTATCGTGGCTTTTGTGGCGACGTTGTTGATTGTCGCCTATGCGACCTACGCCGAGCGTAAAATAATTGGTCGTATGCAGACCCGTATGGGGCCGAACATGACTGGGCCAAAGGGTCTATTACAGCCGATCGCAGATGGGTTGAAGCTCTTTTTTAAGGAAGATATTATCCCTGCACAGGCACACTGGTTCGCTTTTATTCTGGCACCGATGATGATTTTGGCACCTGCCTTTATCTCAATCTCGGTTATCCCTTTTGGTGGGGATCTCCATTTCAGCTATGATGGCATTCTCTATGCTGTTCCGATGCAGATAACCGATTTGAATATTGGTGTCCTGTTCATTGTGGCCATGGCTGGTCTTGGCGTCTACGGAATTGTGCTGGCCGGTCTGGCATCCAACAGTAAATATGCACTACTCGGTGGTATTCGCTCAACAGCACAGATGATCTCTTACGAACTTGCTGTGGGTCTCTCCATTGTTGCTATTTTCATGCTTTCAGAAACCCTCAGTTTGCGCGGGATTGTGGCGGTACAGCAGCTCCCCCTCTGGGGAATAGAGTCCCTCAGTTTTATTCCCAATTGGTATATTTTCTGTCAGCCTCTGGCTTTTGGATTGTTTGTTATTGGATCGATGGCTGAAATCAACCGGACTCCGTTCGATCTACCGGAAGCTGAAACTGAGCTGGTTTCCGGTTTCTGTACCGAATATTCAGCGATGAAATACGCCCTGTTCTTTATGGCTGAATATGCCAACATGATTACCGTATCAGCCATTGCGACAACGCTGTTTCTTGGTGGCTGGGGTGGGCCATTTTATGGCTGGATAAACTTTCTGATCAAAGTGTTCGCATTCATGTTCTTCTTCATCTGGATTCGGGCCACTTTCCCGCGTCTTCGTTACGACCAGTTGATGTTTCTGGGTTGGAAAATTATGCTCCCGTTGGCACTTATCAATATTGTGATCACGGGCATTGCAATTCTGCTCTGGTAGTAACCACACGTTGCGTAGAGGATAGATATGTTTAAAGAGTTTGCCAAAGGCTTGAGTATTACGCTGAAGCATCTGTTACCGGGGAACTGCACCACAGTCCAGTACCCGAAGCAAAAACTACAGATGTCACCACGTTTTCGGGGGCTTCATCGTCTGATCCCGACCACAGATCGCGAAAAGTGTGTTGCTTGTTATCTTTGCCCAACGGTTTGCCCGGCAAAATGTATTACCGTTGTGGCGGCTGAAAATGAAAAGGGCGAAAAATATCCGGAAGTTTTTGAAATCGATATGCTGCGTTGTATTTTCTGTGGCTACTGTGTTGAAGCTTGTCCGATGGAAGCCATTGAAATGACCGATGCTTACGAAATGGCAAACTTTAGTCGTGACGACTTTCACTTTGATAAGGTACGTCTTCTCAAGCAGTAAGAAGGAGCTCAAGTTATTATGGAAGCCATTCTTTTTTATCTCACTGCGACAGTTGCAATTATTTCGGCAGTTTTTGTCACTCAATGTCGTAACCCTGTCAACAGTGCGTTGAATCTGATTACAACTTTTCTTTGTCTGGCGGTGTTTTATGTCATGTTGGAATCTCCCTTCATGGCCGCCATTCAAATTATGGTGTATGCCGGAGCCATTATGGTGTTGATTGTTTTCGTCATCATGTTGCTGAATCTTGGTTTGGCAGTCAAAACCCGCTACACCCACGCTGTACCAGCGGCTGGAATTCTTGCCGCACTGATTCTTTTTGTTGCAAATTACTTTGTCAGAGCTGGCGAAGCGACTGCAACGGGTGGCTCTGTGACCAGTGAAGTTATATCAAGTTATGGCCATACCGAATTGATTGGTCGGGCTATGTTTGTTGATTTTTTGCTCCCCTTTGAGATTGCCTCGATCC
>JASFYS010000076.1:0-5470 GCA_045047095.1 Desulfuromusa sp.
CAGAAAATTACTACCTGATTTCAACCCGGAACCTGATTGAAGAGTACACCAATAACTATCGTGATTTCCCGCTGCTGTATGATGTTTTTGTCAAATTTGACTTTACCATCAGCGTCGGGATCGGCTATGGGATGAATCCGATCAACGCCTTCTCAAACGCAACCGAAGCCTTGGAAATAGCAGCACAGACAGGAAATACGGTCAAAGTTTTAACCGAATCCGGTCAGATCATTTCACCGGTGGGCCGAAAAGATGGCACCTATAACGTGAAGAATTTTGACAAAAAAATTATTCTGATTTCAGAAAAATCTGGAATCACCGCAGAAAATATCAGTAAAATATTCACCATTCTGGAACGGCAGGGCTCAAATCACCTGACAGCTTATGATCTATCCAAAGCGCTGGGGACCACAACCCGCAGCGGTAACCGCTTGATTGGCAAACTTTTTCAAGCTGGGTACGCCAAGGAATCAGGGATTGAACAACCGGCAAAAGGGAGACCGAGGCGTGTCTATGAACTGCAATTTGAGTCACCTCTGGATCATTAGCTGTCCAAGATAGCTTCCTGGTTAATAGACAAGCTAGAAAATATCAATGAAGAAATTATCCCCCGAAGCTTTGATCGGGCTCAAATGTACCAGCTGCCGAAATATTAAACACCAGTTTGAACTCTGCTAGATCAGAGCCATCGGTATTGTTTTGGCTCCAAGCCATGCATATTCAGCTTGTCATAGAGCGTCTTCTTTGGCATCTGCAGCAACTCCGCTGCGTCAACGACATTTCCTTTCGTGCTCTTTAATGCGTCTCGAATCAGACCTCGTTCATAGACCCCGACCCTTGAGGCCAGAGATGTCGTAACGATCCCGGAGGAATCTATGCCATCATCCACACCAAGGCAGAGCCGCTCCGCCACAGTTTTAAGCTCACGAACATTGCCCGGCCAATCATGTTGCTGCCACCGGAGCAGATCCTGGTCACTCCAGGTGACCGCTTCCCGGTTAAAGCGGCTGGAAGCCTGAGAGGTAAAATAAGCCATTAACGGTGCAATATCCTCGAGACGTTTCCTGAGTGGTGGCACCTCAATACTGATCACATTCAAGCGATAATACAGATCGGCACGAAAGCTACCTTGTTCAGACAGATGTTTCAGGTTCACCTTGCTTGCCGCCACAATTCGACAATCAACCGGGATGCAACTATTTCCACCCAGCCGTTCTACACAATGATCTTGCAGCACCCGCAAAAGTTTAACTTGTAACAGCAGGGGCATTGATTCAATTTCATCCAGAAAAAGGGTCCCCCCTTCTGCGTGTTCAATTTTTCCGATCCGTTTCCCGACCGCCCCGGTAAAAGCCCCGGCTTCATGGCCGAAAATCTCGCTTTCAAAAATTGCCTCGGGGAGTGCGCCACAGTTTATCGCCACAAACGGCCCGGTACGACCGCTCAAAGTATGGACTGCATGAGCTACCACCTCTTTACCACTGCCCGTTTCTCCAAAAATCAGCAGATCAACATCGGTAGGGGCAAGGGTAGCGATAGCGCGACGCACCTTCTGAATTTCATCGGAGTGACCGATCAGTGGCATCTCCCCTTTATTTCCCAGTTGCTCCTGTAGGCGACGGATTTCAAGGATCAAATCGCGCTTTTCTAACGCCCGCCGGATCACACCAAGCAGATGCTCTGAATGAAATGGCTTCTCAATAAAATCATAAGCATTATTCCGCATTGCCTGAACTGCCATCGAAACATCACCATGACCAGTTATCAGAATAAATGGGATATCGCGGTCATATGTTTGCATTTCATCCAGCAGTTCCAGCCCGGAAATGCCGGGAAGCCTCACGTCACTGACCACCACCGCCGGAGGAAAGTCTTCCATGGCAGCCAAAGCAGTCTCTGCCGTTTCAAACAAACGGACAGACAAATTTGCCAGTTGAATGCTCTGTTCACAGCCACGACGAACCGCTTCATCATCTTCAATCAGATAGATCAGAAGATTATTTTGTCGATTATTACGACTCTCCATCTACGGCCTCCTCCAGCACAATAGTAAACTCAGCCCCGCCAGTCTCAGGATTCCTGGCAGTAAGCTTACCACCAAGCTCGGTGATGATCATATGGGATATGGCTAATCCAAGCCCCAACCCCTGACCGCTAGGTTTGGTCGTCACAAATGATTCAAACAGATGGGGGAAAACTTCTTCAGCAATGCCAGGTCCCGTATCGCTAATAATAATATGGATTTCCGGCTCATGCCGCACAATGGTTATCGTGACCCGTTTATCCGACTGCCCGGAAACCGCATCCAGACTATTGCGTAATAGATTTACCATAACCTGTTCAAACCGGACAACGTCAGCCCAGACCTGGAGTGTCTCTGAAAATGGCCGCACATCGAGTATGGCGTCAAGTTGGTGGCGTTGTGGTTCCACCAACATACTGGCGTGGTTGATAACATTGACAATGTTGATTGCCTGCTTTTCTGCAGGTGACTTACGGGAAAACGACTTGATTTCAGCAACAATAGCTCCGATCCGATCGGTCATGCGACTGATGATCCCAAGATTTTCGAGCGCTTCCGGCACCCGCCCAAGTTCAAGAAAGCTTACCGCATTATCGGTAAAGGTATGAATGGCGGTAAGGGGTTGATTAATTTCGTGGCTGACGCCTGCTGACATCTGACCAAGTACCGTCAGTTTCCCTGCCTGAACAGCGTTATCACGAGATTCGCGCAGGATATGCTCTGTGGTTTTCAACTCTTCGACCTTTTCCAGGAGAGCACTGTTGGTGGCCACCAGATCTGCGGTACGCTCTGCAATTCTTTGCTCAAGCTCCTGATGAGCCTTGCGGAGTGCCGCTTCTTCCATGCGCCTTTCCTTGTAACGTCTGGTCAAAAGGTGAAAAAAGACGGCAATCAGGATGCCAGCAACCGCAATGATTGTCAGAACACGGTGAATGGTTTTTTTAAATTGTTTATTACCCATATCAAAGCGCAAGTCTGCATTCTGAATAATAGCTCTGAAACTTGCCCGTGATTTCATGGCTAGTGGAGTGGCTATTTTTCTATAATTTTTATAGGCATTGTTGCGCTGATCAGCGGGGATATTTTTTATCTGTATCATCCGTTGTATGCAGTCATCAACAAAGGCCGCCGTATCAATCCTGGCCTGTTTCACCAACTTTTGATCGGTGACGCTACGGGTAGCCCTGGTCAGCGTATCAAAAGATTCAGTAATAGTTCCAGCAGTCGCTACAAGTTCCTGCATGTCGTCGTCATATTCAGATCCCAGCATAATATTACGGGTAAGGCGAGAGACGTAGTTCACATCCCTGAAAATTTTAATGGTTTCAATTTTAGTAGTAATTTCATGTTGGTGGAGAGAAACAAAGGCGTCATTCAGGCTATAGATTCCCCACAGGGCAACACCTGCGGCCAATGCCACAAAAGTAATTGTCACACCGCCAAGGAAAGTTATATTGCGATTGATGGTCATAGATATTTGTCCCGCCTCACGAACTGCTTTTTCTTGGAATTTGGAGAGTATAGCAGACTATTACACTGCCAGAAATAGCTCTATTTCTGCCATCAAACATGATAACGATTCTACGACAAAAAAATCCCCCCTCTTTTAACCAGAGGGGGGGACAGGTATGAACTTTTCCTTAGTGATCCCCCTGCAAGAGGAAAACAAAACAACTATTTTTCCAGATTAACCACCGGTTCTTCATTGTTTCCGGATATCATCGAACCAACCATTCCGAAAGTCCAGGATGCGTAAGCATGGATCATCATGTAAATCACAAAACCCATAGAGACAACCAGATGAATAAACCTTGTAGCTGCTGTCGCCTTACTGAAAGCGGGAAGGATTGCATAACACAATCTGTTTATAAAACCGAAATTGTCCGGGAAAAGCAGCGCCAACCCGGTTAACACCATGATTGCCCACAATCCGAACCATCCCCACCAGGCCAGCACCTCAGTCGGCACAATCTTCTCGGTATATTTTTTCTTGTCACTGTTATACCCGACGGGACTTTTTACTTTTTTCCCTTTAATAAAACTTCTGAGCTCATGGACAAAAAAATCAATTGCCGAGGCTATTTTTGAAACACCAAACCATTTATATTCACCACTCATCATAAAGTAATAAACAAAGAAAGTAATTGTTCCTGTCCAGGTCAGCCCAATCAGAATATGCAAACTTCTCGCTGCCCCCCGACTGAGCAAAGTAAAGGGAATATACTCACTGACTCCTAACCCGGAAAGCAACAGGAACAAAACTTCCAGAACAATCAGCCAATGAAGGATTCGATAGAGTAAGCTGTGTCTCTTAATCGTAATTGTCTCACTCTTCGTCATGAGGCTCCTCCTTGCTAACGCGTCCGGCAACCGCATGTGCGCCAATCCCTGCAACGGTACCAACAACGGCAGCTCCAGCCCAGGTTCCGACACTTGTCCCATAGGCTGTCTTCAGGTTATTCTCGGCGATATGGGGAGTCATGTCGTTATGACAACTACTACACTCCATTGAACCTCTGGTAAATTGACCCGCCTCGAATTTTTTCCCTTTGAAATGGCAGACTCTACAACTGACTGTCTCCTGGGATAATTTCATCGGGAATACGGTCTCGAGATTTCCTTTCATATGTGCATTAAGTAAAGTGACTGCCATTGCTGCCGTATCTCCTGCGACTCTGGCACAACGCTCTGACCTTTCGCTGGAGCCACTGGCATAACCCGACTTCTCACACCATTTTCCAACACTGACATGACATAAAACAGAATGGCTTGGTGATCGTGGCAGTGCTTTCTGACTTTTGTACTTTGGTACATAAAATTCACCATTAACCGCATACTCATTTGATTTTTTGTTAGGGAAAGCCTCCGTTTCGTAGTATCTCAACAATCTTTGAGTAACATCTTTTGCCTCCTTAAAAGGGATCGCACAGTTAATTGCCGCAGCTGCGCCATTGGGAGCTCCGCATAATGAACCATAGTTCATCAGTCCTCCGACACCATGTTGCATCATCCCCTGAGGGTGCGGCTCCCCTTTATGCTTGCCCTCAAGGATCTCAATAAACTTTTCCTTGCTGGGGAGGGGCATAAGATTATATGGATAGCCAATTTTTTCTTTTAATGCCGTCATAATCGCCCAGAATGCACCCCCACCACACTCTTCGAGGTAGTATCCCAGGTGACCCAGTTTTCTGACATATTCAGGATCCAGCTCCTGATACCCCCAGGGCATTGATGGTGGTACAAAATCTTCGGGTAGAGTTTCAGCGGCTTTTGCAGTGTTGACACTTGCGACTCCACAAATTGCGGCACCAGATAAAACTGCAGCACCTTTAATAAATTTTCTCCTTTGTAAATCTTTCATCTACTTCCTCCCGTTAAAAAAGCGTTCTATTAAAATATCTCGGCTACGCCTTAATAAGCAAAGTACATGCCAAATATTGCATATCT
>JASFYS010000077.1:0-10436 GCA_045047095.1 Desulfuromusa sp.
AATGCTTGCTCCAATCGCGTGGAGAACACCGCCGCGCCATTATGGCCCATGGGAAAGTGTTGTTTCTTTGCTGACCGAAGGTTTGTTGGCCAAAGGGGTGGAGGTGACACTCTTTGCGACGGGCGATTCCAAAACAGTGGGAACCCTGCAGGCTGTTTGTAAAACCGGCTATGAGGAAGATAGAAATGTGGATCCCAAGGTTATGGAATGCCTGCATATTTCTGAACTGTTCGAGCAGGCTGAGCAGTTTGATCTGATCCATAATAATTTTGATTTCTTGCCGTTAACCTACAGCGGTCTGGTCTCGACCCCGGTAGTGACCACAATCCATGGTTTTTCATCCCCCCGCATCCTGCCTGTTTTTGAAAAGTACAACCAGAAAACTCACTATGTTGCCATTAGTGAGGCTGACCGGTCATCTCATCTGAACTATATTGCGACGATTCATCACGGCATAGATCTGCATGAATTCACCTTCAACACCAAGCCAGGCAATTATCTGCTGTTCTTTGGCCGGATTCATCCTGACAAAGGGGCGAAGGAAGCGATTGAGATTGCGAAGAGGACAGGCCGCAACCTCATAATGGCCGGTCCGATTCAGGATGAAAGCTACTATGCGCGTGAGGTAGAACCCCATCTGGGTACAAACGGTATCAGCTACATTGGCAGTGTCGGTCCTGAAAAGAGAGATGAACTGCTGCGAAATGCCCAGGTTCTTTTGCATCCGATCAATTTCAATGAACCGTTCGGGCTTTCCGTTGTTGAGGCGATGGCTTGCGGCACCCCGGTGATTGCCTTTGACCGGGGCAGCATGCCGGAGCTTATTCGCAATGGTTTAAATGGCTATCTGGTGGGGACTGTCGATGCCGCGGTCGCCGCAGTCAGAAAAATTGCTGCTATCGACCGCTTAGCCTGCCGCCGGTTTGTAGAAGAAAACTTCTCCGTTGAACGGATGGTGAATGACTATCTGCAGGTTTATAAACAGATTCTTGAGTTAACCAAGCGTGAGAACCATCGCCCCTGGGGATTCTATGAAATTCTCTCTGATACGGCGGATCACAAGGTCAAACGGATTGTCGTCCACCCTGGTAAACGACTGAGCCTCCAGCGGCATCGACAACGGGATGAACATTGGTATGTCGTCGCAGGAGAAGCCTTGGTGACCCTTGATGACAAACAACTGAAGCTGAGCAAGGGGGATTCAATAGATATCCCGCGGGGGACTGTCCATCGGGTCGAAAATACGACAGATGTCGATATGAAGTTTATTGAGGTTCAGAGTGGGGACTATTTTGGTGAGGACGATATTGAGCGACTGGAAGATGATTTTGGCAGAGCCGAGGAGAAATCGTGAAAACAGCTGTCGTTAAAAGATACGCCAAGAATCCAATTTTGACCAAAGAGCAGGTTCCCTACAAGGTTGAAACGGTGCATAACGCCGGGGTGGTCAAACATCAGGGCAAGTATGTGATGCTATTTCGCTCCCATCTGCAAAACGGTCGATCGATTATCGGCCTGGCGGAAAGTACCGACGGCTTTTCCTTTCGTGTCAGCAAGGACCCTTTTCTGGTTCCCGCGACGCAAGGGCCATTTGCCGAATATGAGGAGTTTGGTGTTGAGGATCTGCGCATCTGCGCCCTGCCGGGGGAGGATTACCTGCTTACTTATAGTGCCTACTCCAGGCATGGAGTAAGGATTGCGCTGGCCAGAACGGCCGATTTCCGGCAGATAGAGCGAATCGCCATGATCTCCCAGCCAGACATGCGCAACGTTGTCATTTTCCCCGAAAAATGCAACGGGCGCTATGTCCGTCTCGACCGTCCCCATTCGGAAATATCCCCCTGGTCGATCTGTATCTCCTATTCCCCCGATCTGATCCACTGGGGTGATTCGCAGGTGCTGATGAAGCCAGTTCCCTATCATTGGGATGAGATGAAAATCGGACCAGGGGCAACCCCTTTCAGAACCGAAGCCGGGTGGCTGCATATCTACCACGGGGTCTTTGAGACCATGTCCGGAGCTGTCTACCGATTGGGTGTTGCACTGCATGATCTTGATGAACCGGGCAGGATTCTGGGCGTTGCCGATGACTGGATATTGCAGCCTGAAGATCCCTGGGAAATCACCGGCTATGTCTCAAATGTTGTCTTCAGCTGCGGTGCTGTTCCGGAAGAGGATGGCACGGTAAAGATCTACTGGGGTGGTGCCGACACCGTCATGTGTGTTGGAACCGCAAAAATAGCCGATCTGGTCAAGATGTGTCTTGAAGGGTCCCGAGCGCCATTTTAACGAGCAAGCGAGTTATGAGTTCTTTTTCCCGTTATTTATCGCGGGTGTCGAAGCAAGAATACACAGATATGTTTATTAGAGGGATATGAGTTATGTTTGAATCTCCGATGGAAGTGCGAAGAAAAAAAACCCGATTTCAGTCTGAACCTTCACGAGTTATTGCAAGACCCTATCTCCCCGGTGCCGAGGCGCGCATCAAGCATATTATCAAGCGGATTCTGGAACTTTCAGATGAGAAGGCCAACCAGCTCCTCGAACATCTTGTCGCCGACTTTTCTATGCGGCACAAAAATATCAATCAAATCTTCAAGAAGAATTTTCAAGTTGTCAAACAATGGATCCCAGAAAAAACCGCATTATCCGCTGAGAGACAATGTCTTATTGGTGCCTACTTCACCCACGAATATTCCATCGAGGGGGCTGCTTTTTTTAATCCTTCCATTGTCAGACACCCGAACCAAAGCCATCTTAAGGAGGGATGTCTGCGTTTTATCTTAAGTTTTCGCTCGACCGGTGAGGGTCATATCTCATCCATTGAATTTAGAAGTGGTGTTCTGAATGAGAATAATGACTTCACCTTTGACCCGGTCAGCAGGCTTGTAGAAACTCCTGAGTTGATTGAAAATCCGACCTATGACAAGTATGTTTTCTCGTTGAAAATTGAAGATATGGAGGCAAGGCATAAAATTTCAGATGAGATTCTCCAAGCTCTGCCTGATCAGTTTAAACTCCATCAATTACAGCATTCGATACAGCAGGAACTTGACAAGTATCCAGACCCGACCCCCCTGCTTCATGAGACGATCGAAAAGATCTACTGGCTTGCCAAGTCAAATTATGAGTTGAAGTTCAGATCCGACCACCGCATTTCTGAACGGGTTATTTTTCCGGTGTCAGAAAATGAAAGTCGCGGCATTGAAGATGCCCGCTTTGTCCGGTTCGTGGAGGATGATGGAGACATAAATTATTACGCAACCTATACGGCCTATAACGGTTTTAATATCTTGCCACAGCTGCTGGAAACCAAAGATTTCTTTCATTTCAAAATAAGAACCCTCAATGGCAAGGCGGTACAGAACAAAGGGATGGCGCTGTTCCCAAGAAAGATTGACGGCAAATACATGATGATCTCCAGGCAGGACGGAGAAAATATGTACATTATGGCTTCTGATAATCTGCATTTCTGGCACGAAGCCGAGCTTTTGCAGACACCAAAATATCCCTGGGAATTTATCCAGATCGGCAACTGCGGATCCCCCCTGGAAACGGATGCTGGCTGGATTCTGCTGACTCACGGTGTCGGCGCAATGCGAAAGTATTGTATCGGCGCTTACCTGCTCGATCTGGAAGATCCGAGCAAAGTGATCGGTCAGCTGCCGGAACCGTTGCTCAGCCCGACGGAAGAAGAACGGGAAGGATACGTCCCCAATGTTTTGTATACCTGCGGGGCAATCATTCACAACGATGAAGTCATCATTCCTTACTCCATGTCTGATACCGCCTCCGGGGTTGCCGTGGTGTCGGTTAAACAGCTGTTAGCTCGCCTGCAGGCCGAAGCAGTGTCTGCGTAAAATATTCAGCAACCAAGAGGACTTCGATGCACAAAACCAAAAAAATAGCCGTCATCGGCAACTATCTGCCCAGACAATGCGGCATCGCCACCTTTACCACTGACCTGTGTGACGCTCTGTCTGGGCAGATGCATAATGCTGATAAAAATCTCATCGCCGTTGCCATGGATGATATTGAATCGGGCTATGATTATCCTGCACGGGTAAAATTTCAGGTCAGAGCACACTCTCAGCCCGATTACGTCCGGGCTGCGGAGTTCCTCAATTTCCATAAATTTGATGTTGCGATTCTTCAGCATGAATTTGGTATTTATGGGGGGCGCAACGGTGCCCACGTGATGCATCTGATGCAAAATCTCAGAATGCCAATTATTACCGTTCTGCATACGGTTTTAAACAAACCCTCAGCGGATCAACGCTTTATTATCCAGGAGCTGGCCAAATATTCAGAATTTCTGGTGGTCATGGCTCATCATGCAAAAAACCTGTTGCAAGACGTTTACGGGATCGATGCAGGAAAAATCACCTTCATCCCGCACGGCATCCCAGATGTCCCCTTTAAAAGAGCAGATTCCTTTCGTCGGAAACTGGGCATTGAAGACAGAAAAGTCCTCCTCACCTTCGGTCTGCTGAGCCCCGCCAAGGGTCTTGAAATAATGCTCAATGCCCTGCCTGGAATTATCGCTGAGCACCCTGAGACCCTCTATATTATTCTTGGCAAAACCCATCCTCATGTCATCGGAGAATCGGGTGATTCCTACCGACAGGCCCTTTACCAGCAGGTCAGGCGATTGAAAATCGGTAAACATGTTCTCTTTGAGAACAGTTTTGTCGATCTTGACACCTTGACGCAATACATCCGGTCGGCTGACGTCTATGTCACACCTTATGTCAGTGAAGATCAGATTGTCTCAGGAACCCTGGCCTATGCCGTTGGCATCGGAGCCGTCACGGTTTCAACCCCTTACTGGTATGCGAAAGAAATTCTTTCCGAGGGCAGAGGGCGGCTGGTCCCCTTTGGTGACTCAAAAGCGATGACAAGAGAAATTAACGATCTCCTCGACCATGAAGATAGCGCCCTCAGTATGCGAAAAAAAGGCTACCAACATGGCCGTTCGATGATCTGGTCAAAAGTGGCCTTGGATTATATAGAGCTTGTGACTAAGGCATTCAAACTAACCGTTGATCGACCAATTCCCCAGTATTCTGAAAAACCGGATGTCAGAATCATAAAAGAACTGCCCGATTTCAACCTGCAACACCTGAAAGTTATGACTGATGATACGGGCATTTTGCAGCACGCCAAATATTCCATCCCCGATCGATCTCACGGTTACTGTGTAGATGACAATGCCAGGGCTCTGATTGTCGTCAGCAAATACCATTGGCTTTTCAAAGATAGAAGTATCATCCCCCTGATTCAGACCTATCTCTCCTTTCTCCATTATTCGTTTAATCCTGAGAACGGCCGATTTCGCAATTTCATGTCTTATGACCGGCGCTGGCTTGAGACGGTCGGCAGTGAAGACTCTCATGGCCGTTCCTTATGGGGATTAGGTATCGCTATCCAGTGTGCGCCTAATGCCGCAATCCGTGACATGGCGGCCAGCCTTTTTTCAGAGGGTCTGAACGCCGTTGAAGGGTTCATCTCGCCCCGAGCGTGGGCCTTCGCAACGGTCGGACTGCACGCCTATATGTCCCATTTCGGTGGCGATGCCAATGCCAGACGCGTCCGCTTACAGCTTTCAGAAAAACTTGTGACACTCTTCAAGAACCGCTCCCTGGATGAATGGCAGTGGTGTGAAGATACCGTGACCTACGCTAATGCCAAATTACCGCATGCTCTTATCTTGGCCGGGCAATGGATACCTGATGCCGAAATGTTTGAAAAAGGTATTCTGGTGTTAAGGTGGCTGCTTGATAAACAGACGGCAGTTGATGGGCATCTTTCCATCATCGGTAATGCCAATTGGTGTGTGAGGGACTACAAAACTTCGACTTTCGATCAACAACCACTGGAGGCAATGTCTTTAATTGATGCTTGCGCCGAGGCGTTTCGTGCCACCGGAAATATTGAATGGCTTGAGGAGGGGCAGCGCTGTCTCGGTTGGTTTATGGGGCGCAATGATCTGAACCAGCAGGTCTATGATTTTAATACCGGGGGCTGCTGTGACGGTCTTGAAGCGACGGGGGTAAATGCCAACCAAGGAGCCGAATCAACATTATCCTGGTTAATCTCTCTCCTGACCATGTATGAGATTTTAGAGCAGAAGGTTCTGGTCAATCGGTAGGAGTGACTTTCCCCCTATTGGATTCCTGTTACGCAAATGTCAAGGCGTGTCGGAAATGGTTCAGATCCAAAAACTCAGCCATTTTGGAATACCGAGCGGTTCAGCCAGACTTCAAATGGCTGGGTCGCTTTGCATGTTGTGCCTGGAATGTTTTCTGTTTGGCCAGTTTGACATATTGCCCGTTCAGTTCACCGACAATTTTTGGTTGCCAGTGTCCATCAAATTGTGAAAATTTATCTTCCAGATTGACTTTATCCATCAGTATTTATTCCTATTATGAACGACTGGCAATGACGATTCCTGCTGTTGCCATAGTTGCCCCAGCGACCCGATTGAGTCGTTTTATCTGGCGTGGTGTTTTTAAAAATTTTCGAGCAGAGCTTGCAAGCAAAGCGTAGCTGCCGAGAATAGTCAATAATACAGTAGCGATGACGGTTATAATCACAAAAATATCCACCAGAGTTAATGCTGACAGGGAAACAAACGTTGGCAGAAAGCCGCAATAAAAAAGAATAACTTTCGGATTTCCCAGAGTGATGAACAGCCCAGCAATGAAATTTCCAGATCGGGATGTTGTTGCTCCCGCATTTGCATCAGTCGGGCTGGCATCGCTACAGAAGATTTTTATCCCTAGCCAGATCAGGTATCCACTGCCGAGCAGCTTTATAATGACAAAGAAATGTCCCAGAGTTTGAGCCAGAATAGCCAACCCGAAAATTGCGAATAGTAGAAAAATAATATCTCCAAGAATAATTCCAACGATGACGGCTAGTGCTGGACGAAAACCACAGGAGAGAGAGCGGGATACCGTAGCAAAAACTCCCGGTCCCGGGCTGGCAGCTAGAAGCAGCATCGCAAATGCAAAACTCAAGGTTGATAACAAGGTCATGGTTCTTCCTCCAGAGGGACAAGGATAAATGCCTCACTGACTTGAGAGTCTATTTTACGCGGTCGTCCAGTATCCGTATTCACATAGACCCAGTCTGTTTCAGCCCGTGCCAGTATTGAATGATCCTTCGCATTAAGAAAACGGTAGCGACGCAAGGAACTGGCACGCTTCAAGTTACAGACCCAGGTTTGTATCTCGATCTCATCACCAGCAAATGCGGGGCGTAGATATTCGATATGATGCGAACGGGCAATCCAGCTGCTGTTAAGGCTCTGGTAAAGTTCACGGGTACAGCCTTGCTCATCGGAATGCATCGTGGCTACATCCTGCATCCACTGAACATAAGCAACGTTATTAACATGTCCATTTTCGTCATTGGCTGCAATGGGAATAGTAAAGCGGTGGCTAAAAATTTTAGGCATATTTTCTGTCCTTCTCATCAATGTCAACGACTTATAGTTTGCGATTTCATATAAAAAACTAGCCCACAAACAGTCAGAATAATACCGATACTACTGCTTAACCCAGGGAGCAGTCCATTGAGAAAAAGAATTTCTCCGAGCAGAGAAAATACGACTTCACTTGACTGGGTTGAGTCAATTGCGGCAATTTCATAGGAATTACTGGCCTGGTGTCGAGCATGGAGAAACAAGCTGGTCGCGATGATTCCAGAAAATAAAGCGACCAATCCAGTGTTAATGAACTGTCCAGTCGATGGGAGTGGAGGTGTTATGATTGCGTATAGAACCAGCCAAAAAGGAATCGTCCCCAGCGTCAGCAGTAGAACCCGAATAAAGGGATTGTTCAGTAGCGGATCATTGATTCTGGGGATATACTTCGTGCCGTTTCGCTGTGCCTCCCAGAGCATCTGGTTTCCCAGAGGATAAGCAAAGGCCGCAATCAGCACTGGCAGACCTCCTAACAGCAGATCACGCGGGCTGATCGACTCCGACATCCCTAAGTTGACTAACAAAATTCCTATGGAAATTATGAATATGTAAATGATTGCTTTGCCGGGGATTTTTTTACCAAACAGTAACAGGATCAACGGGGATGCAAGAATTGTTGTCTGCCAGGTTGTTGCAACGACCCATCCAGGAGCATATGAGGCGCTGAAGCTGATCAGTGTGTAGAAGAGACCGAAGCCAGTGCTGCCGGTTAAAATCCAGAAAAACCAATTTTTTTTGAAAATTTTGAGAGTCTGTGTCAACCAGCCGAATTTGCCTGATAATAATAGCCAGGTGACCAGGAGAGTCAACATCCAAGCATAGCGTAAAGCGGCAGTCCAGAACCAGTGACCACCATCCAAACTTATAGCGCGGTTTAGAATGAACGTGCTACTGAAAAACAACGCGGAAACGATGCCGAGACTGACAAGACGGAACATGAAATTGCTTTCTGGTGCTTAGGGGAGATAATCATCTCTGACCGGAGAGAACACTTCAACTGCCACTGTATCTTCTAAAATGTCTGCGCTGTGCTCAATATCACCGTCGATGCACCAACTGTCACCAGGTTTGACGTTGAAGGTTTCATTGTCGATAGTCAGATTGATGCTACCAGAAATCAGATAGCTGGTTTGTTCATGGGGATGACTGTGGCGGGGGAGGAGGGCTCCTTTTTTCATACGAAATTCGACCATCAGCGTTTTGTTTCCGTGGACAAGAATCTTTATCTCAATTTTGTCAATTACTGGTTTGTAGCCAATAGCAGATTTTTTCTGGAACATGTCACATTCTCCAATCTTTTTTATGCTTGTGGAAAGTAAAATACTTTTGTGATTCTTTGTCCAGTGAAATGAATGGGGAAATCAAGGTGCGGAGGCAAGGGGCACAGCGTGCTGTGCCCATGGTGTTTGTAGCGATGTGAAGATAGGGGCACGGCACGCCGTGCCCCTACATAGGAATTTTGTTAACGGAGCAGGGCGGCACTGATGACGATCCGTTGGATTTCGTTGGTGCCTTCATATATCTGGGTAATTTTTGCATCGCGAAACATTCGCTCTACCGGGAAATCGCGAGTAAAACCGTAACCACCAAAAATCTGTACCACTTCAGTTGTCACCTGCATGGCAACATCAGAGGCATACATCTTTGCCATAGCTGATTCTTTACTGAAGGGTTGTTTTTTAGAAGCTTTGTAAGCTGATTGGTAGATTAGGAGGCGGGCTGCTTCAATCTGGGTCGCCATATCGGCAATCTTAAACTGTAACCCCTGAAAAGCGCTGAGTGGTTTATTAAACTGGGTTCTCTCTTTCATATATTCAATTGCAGCGTCGAACGCACCTTGGGCAATGCCAAGAGCTTGAGCGGCAATGCCGATCCGGCCACCATCAAGCGTTATCATTCCTAATTTAAAACCATCATTTTCTTTTCCAAGGAGATTTTCTACCGGTATCCGGCAATTTTCAAAAACCAGTTCTCTCGTTGAGGAAGCACGGATGCCGAGTTTTGATTCCTTTTTCCCAAAGCTGAATCCTGGAGTATCTTTTTCAACAATATAGGCACTGATACCGTGATGTTTTTGGGCTTCTTTGTCGCTACGGGCAAAGACGATATAAGTATCTGCATCACCACCATTGGTGGTGAAAATTTTGCTGCCATTTAAAACCCACTCATCACCATCGCGAGTTGCAGTGGTTTTAGTGCCGCCCGCATCGGATCCTGCTGAATTCTCGGTCAGGGCAAACGCTCCAAGCTTGCTGCCTTCAGCCAGGGGGCGCAGATATTTCTGTTTCTGTTCTTCGGTTCCAAACAGATAAATTGGATTAGCACCGAGGGACAGGTGGGCAGAAAGAGTAACACCGGTAGAAGCACACACTCTGGAGAGTTCTTCGACAGCAATGGCATAGCTGATGTAATCGGCTTCTGCACCACCATACTTTTCCGGGAAAACAATACCGGTCAGTCCTAGATCAGCAAGCCGATCAAACATGATCGTGCGATCAAAATGTTCAGTTTCGTCCCGTTCCTTAATCCCCGGGGCGATCTCTTTTTCGGCAAACTCGCGAACCATCTGGCGCATCAAATTGTGTTCATCAGTTAAGTCAAAGTGCATGTCCTGTTCCTCCGTAAGTGCTGCTTGGTTTCTGTCTGGTAATTGCCCTTTACCGCAATCTGTGCGTCAATCTGTGCGTCAATCTGCGCGCCAATCTGCGCGCCAATCTGCGCATTTATTTGTACGGCGTAAAGTACTACGCCTCCTCTCAAATGCATGATTTTCTTGACCTTACGATAAATTGCTGATTTCAAAATCAGAAACTCACGTTACTCCATCTAGAGTTTCCAGATGGAAGTTACTTAGGAGTTGTACATAAATAAACTTTACAATTTTGCGATGTGCTCCATATTGCTCCAACACTCAAAAAAGGAGGTTGGTTTTTGTAGGAGCTGCCTC
>JASFYS010000078.1:0-44246 GCA_045047095.1 Desulfuromusa sp.
AGCGCCTGTTCAATCCTCTGCAAAGTCACATCTTTACCCAGCACCTGAAGAATTTCGTAAATACCGGGGCTGGGAACTCCGCCTGTCAGAGCAACCCGTAAAGGCTGAGCAATTTTGCCGAATTTCAACTCTGTGACGGACATAATCTCAGCAAAAGCTGCTTCAAGTTGTTCTTTAGAAAATAATTCACAACTCTTTAACTTTTCTAGGATAATATTGAATAGTTCTTTTTGTTCTGGCTTCAAAAATTTTGTTTTGGCCTTTTCTTGATACTCGACTTGATTCACAAAATAAAACTCTGCACCGGCAGCCATTTCGATCATCGTTGCAGAACGTTCTTGCAAGCTTTTAACTACGGAAACAAGATCGGGACCACCCTCTGTCGAAATACCTTTTTCGCCCAAAAACGGTTTGAGTAGCTCGGCAAGGCGTTGAGGATCACCAGTTTTAATATAGTGACTATTGAGCCAAAGAAGTTTTTCCGGATTAAACACCCCTGCTGAGCGTCCAACATGTTCCAAACTGAACTTTTCAATCAAATCATCCATGCTGAAAATTTCTTCATCCCCAGATGACCAACCCAGGCGTACCAGGTAATTAACCAGTGCTTCGGGAAGATAGCCCATTTCCTGATAAGCCATGACCGACGTTGCCCCATGACGTTTAGATAAACGTTTTTTATCAGAACCTAAGATCATTGGCACATGAGCAAATTGGGGCGGCTGATAACCAAGTGCTTCGTAAAGAAGAATCTGGCGAGGGGTATTATTGATATGGTCATCTCCGCGGATCACCAGGTTAATTCTCATCACGGCATCATCGATCACAACCACAAAGTTATAGGTCGGCGTCCCATCAGTTCGTTGAATAATCAGATCATCCAGTTCCTCATGTCGAAAACTTATGGAACCTTTGATTTGATCAATAAAAGTTGTTTCTTCACGCTCTTCGGGCAGCTTGAATCTGACCACGTAGGGAGCATCGGGTTGATCTGTTCGATGGCGACAGGTTCCATCATATTTAGGCTTGCGTCCTTCCTGTTTAGCCTTTTCCCGTTTTGCGTCAAGTTCTTCAGCGGTACAGTAGCAACGGTAGGCCTTGCCTTCATCAAGCAGTTGCTGAACCTTCTGCTTATACAGGTCAAAGCGGTCAGACTGGTAAATAGGACCTTCATCATAGGAAAGACCAAGCCACTTCATCGCATCCAGAATAGCATCCACAGATTCCCGGGTGGAGCGAGCAACATCGGTATCTTCAATTCTTAGAACAAATACCCCTTTTTCTTTTTTCGCCAGCAGATAATTAAACAGGGCCGTTCTGGCTCCGCCAATATGAAGATATCCCGTAGGACTGGGGGCAAAGCGGACACGTAGATCAGACATGGAAGCTCCTATAAAATTTTAAGTTTCATTGTTTATTGCAGGGTTAAACCAGCATAGCCAACAACCCGGCTATTATCTCCATTCACCTGGCCTGAATGGGCATAGCGAACCAACTGGCATTTTCTGGCACCCAGATCGTAGGCAGCCTGCATCACTATAATTACCGGCAACACGCCGCACATACTGATGTGATTATCCCTGACAACTTGATAAAGACGTTGAGGATCATAGGCTGTCATTGCGTCAATTGCCATTGAGTCAAGTCTTTCAGATTGTTCAGCTGTGCTGAAATGATTCATATCAGTGCTGGCAAGCAGAAGCACGTTTTCATTCCAGTTGTTCAGCTCTACTGCAAGAGCACGCCCGAGTTGAAGGCAATCATCCAGCGAAAGCTGACCTAAAGAAATTGGAACGATGTGTAATGCTGGCTGACGCTTCAATAAAAATGGGAGCATAACTTCCAGCGAATGTTCATACAAATGCGCTTGATCATCAACAACCAATTCTGGGATGTTTTTGATGAATTGATCACGCAAAGTCGCTGCTATCGGTGCATCTCCCAGGGGAGTAGCCCAAGCATCAACTCCACTGATCGCAATATTGTGTCCTGTTCCATGATGATTCGGCCCGATCAGAACAACCTGTTCTGGAACCTGTACGCTGGCAAAAACCTCTCCAGCAACTGCACCGGAATAGACATAACCAGCATGAGGGACAATGATTCCTTTGGCTTGATATGGCTCATGATCCGCCCTGAGGAAAGAATCCACTTGAGCTGATAACTGCGCTGGATTGTCCGGATAAAAACTTCCTACAACTGCTGGTTGACGGGTCATTTTCTCCTCCTATAGGTTCAACAGGATCTTGATGCCCACAATCATCAACAATACCGCAAAAATTTTCACCAGTTTGGTCTGGCTGGTGCGACTGGCAAATTTAACCCCGATACGGGCACAAATCATGGTCAATGGAGCAACAAGTCCCGCTACTAAGATATTAACATAACCAATGGAAAATGGTGCCGCAACGGGTTGCTGTAAACCATACCAGATGTAACAACTGACAGCTGAGAGAGAAGAGACAACGATCAAAGCACTCGAATTTCCAACGGCCTGATGGATTGGCAACTGCAGCACCATCAACATTAATGGCACAGCGATCACACCACCACCAATGCCGAAGAAAGCAGAAAAAGCTCCCCCGGTTAAACCGACCAGCAATAAAGGAACCGGTTTAGCCCTTTCTGGATCTTCTGGTGGGATATAAGGCTTGTAGAACAGTAATTTCAGGCTGACAATAATCTGCATCAAGCCGAAAAAAATCTTTAACTTTTCGCCCGAAATAATGGCTGCAGCCGATGATCCAAGCAGTGAGCCGAAGATCCCTCCAAGGGCTAAATACGCAACCATGTGCCAATCAATGTTGCCACGCTTACGATGCCCCAGAGTACTGCTGATTGAGGTTGGTAGAATGATGGCAAGGCTGGTTCCGAAAGCGGTATGAACGATTAAGTCAGGAGGAAACCCAGCGATGGGGAATAACCAGAGGAACAGGGGAACCAGGATAACCCCACCGCCAATTCCTAGCAGTCCCGCTAAAAAGCCGGCAAAAGAGCCCATGAGCAGGGTTAATATAATTATTTGTGGGGACAACAGATCCATAGAATTGATGGTCTCACAAAATAAATCCGTTGGCTAACCAAAAAGACAAAAAAAGAGTGCCAACCGTGACTGGCTGGCACTCTGAATTTTTGGAGGCCCCGAGCAGATTCGAACTGCTGATAAAGGTGTTGCAGACCTCTGCCTTACCACTTGGCGACGGGGCCGTTAAACGCTGATGTAGCGTGGGCATTGAAGTACCAAATCGCCCCTGGAGTGTCAAGGGTAAAATCATCCAGAGGATGAACCTTCTTCCATGCCAGGTGACTGTCGGTCTTTGCGAATTGTCGCGAGAAGTCGAATGGCCTAGGGCAGATTTTTGATCGTTTGAGAGCGAATAGCCATAGCTATTTGTCGAAGAGGATCGAAAATCTGCACCGATCAGGCGGTTTCGTAGCAGATTCTTGTGAAGACCGACAGTCTCCTCGGCAACTTAGAAATCTCAATCCCGATTTCATTGCTGATTCGTCCAACTGATTCTATAAATAGCTTTAGCATGGTCATCACTTAAATAAAGGTTTCCATCGGGGCCAACAACCGGTGCCACTGGTCGTCCCCAAACTTTGCCATCAACCAACCAACCACGCAAAAAGTCTTTTCCATTTTTACTCATCTGTTGGTTATTGTAAGGGATTCTGATCAATTTATAACCAGTTGGCTCACTGCGATTCCAGGAACCATGAAAAGCGACATAGAGACTATTTTTGTATTCGTCTGGAGCCTGCAGATGATCCCCAAAAGCGATCCCCAGGGGAGCTGAATGAGCCGGCAAATCAACGCTGCTGGCAAGGGTATTGCGACAGAGTTCAGATGAACCAAGTTCATGGTCGGGAACCTGTTGTCCATAGCAGTTTGGCCAGCCATAATCGGCATTGGCAATTATCTGGTTTATTTCGTCTGGAGGCAACTCGTCACCAAGCATGTCGCGGCCATTGTCACTGCCCCAGAGGGTTCCATCCGGGGCAAATGCAAGCCCAACACTATTGCGCAAGCCACGTGCAAAAACAGAAAATTTTCCGGTTTCCGGATCAACCTTTAATACGCTGGCACGCTGTGGATTTGTCTCTTCACAGGCGTTACAGCGTGAGCCAACAGAAAGGTACAGAAGACCATCTTTCCCCTGGACAAGGGTTCTAGTCCAATGACCACCGTCATCAGGTAAACCATCAAGGATCACTCGCGACTCATCAACTTGGTTATCGTGATTTGTATCCCTCAGTTCCAATATTTGTGATGTTTCAGCAACGTATAATTTATCATGATCCCATACCAGTCCGTGGGGACGATCCATGCCGACGTGGTAAAGTATCGGTTGTTCAGCAAAACCATCTTTATTAATATCGGTGAGTTGGTAAATTGCTCCAAGTTCAGGGATACTGACATACAGCTTACCGGCCGGGTCAAATGACAGCATTCTTGCCGACCCGGGCAACGTGGCAAACAACTGCACCTTAATACCAGCAAAAGCTTCAAGGGAATGTGGTTCTGCAAAAGAGCCAGTACGGTCGGCGTCTCTGACAGCAAGTGAAATGAGATGTCCACTTTGAGTATTTTTCTGCATCCGCTTCTGTATGGCGGGAATGCTGACACCCTTTCCTGGAGAAATCTGATTTAAAAGTAACAATGCAATTAAAGCAGTCAGCGCCAGATTCAAGACTGTTAGTTTGACACCGACAGTTTTATGAATCACTCCCATGCCAACACCAAGCAACAATGTTGGCCCAATAATATAAACAGTACTCGCCTGCGGTGCACCCGTCAGCAGAAAGGCGCTCAACCACCCCGCGAACAACATGCTGAACCCTAATGCAAGTAGCAGCTGTCTTTTCATCGGCATCAGTCTTCATCGTTAAGTATTGATAAGGGACTCTTAGATAATACCACAGAGCGGAAAAGATACGGAACCAAGACAATTAATCTCCAGTTTTTATATTATCTAAATATCTCAGAAAAATGGAATTTTTTTATGACCGCTATCCTCTGATCTGCCGCAACACTACAGACATATTCAGCAGCAACTGGAAATGTCTTGAGATAGAAAGGGGCAGAAACTACTGTTCTCACGGCTCCGGCTGCAATTTTAAATCCCGTACCCATTGATTTCAACCTAGCCTCTTTTTGGGTCCAAAGTCGATAAAATCCTCTTCTCTGCCTTGTCGACGGGTATTGTGACAGAGTGTATAGTTCTCGTTCATTAAAAAAATGCTGAGCCACCTGATTAAATTCTATTTCATATTCAATCTTTTCTATATCAACACCAACAGCATCTTTTTTAACCACGGCAAGGACACCCCAATCTCCCGAATGAGATAGATTAAAAGACAATGGCGAGTGGTGCAATGCCGCAAAAACAGGTTTGCCATAGTTGTTATATTGAAACTGAACATGACTGGGCTTAATTTTGAGATATCTTCCTAAAATTATTCTTAAACAACCTCTTGCAGCAATAAATTGTTTTTTCTTCTGTAAATCAAGTAAGCGAGCAGCCCTTTTCAGCTCCTCTGGGAGCAATAGTTTCCAAAAATAATTCACATCCGTGTCGGATATATCCAGAGAAAAACGCCAGAGATGGAGCTCACTGAATTGGAGAAGTAAATTGTGCGGAGAAGCATGCCAGAGGGTGATTTCAGGCTTCACATCAATTCCCCTGTTGCAGCCAGTTTTTCAAATGTTTAAGGCCTTCAGCAATGGATACTTCTGGCTGGTAGCCAAAATCTGTCTTGGCTGCAGTGAGATCAAACCAATGAGCCGTTGACAGTTCTTGCGCAACAAAGCGGGTCATGCGTGGCTCCCCAGGGATTTTCAAGCCCCGGTAAACATATTCTAGCAGCCAACCAACAGCGTAAGCAATTGCTGGAGATAGCGTCTTTGTGACTGGCGAAACATTTCCTGCTGCAAGAATTTTGTTAACAATATCCCACAGTGGTAATGGTTCGTCGTTGGAAACAAAATAGGCCTTCCCGGAAACGCAAGAACCCACTGCCAGTTTTTCAGCAGCTTGCACATGAGCTTTTGCAGCATTATCAATATAAACAGTATCAACAAGACAGGGGCGATCACCAATTCGCCGCAAAGCTCCCGCCCTCCCCCGTTCCAGGATGCGAGGGACCAGATGGTTGTCCTCGGGACCCCAGATCAGATGTGGCCGTAGCGCAACAGTCGCCAATGAAGCACCATTAGCAGCAAGAACAAACTGTTCAGCTTCGGCCTTGGTCTGCGGATACCAGGAAAGAAAATGCGTTGTATAAGGCACTGATTCGTCGATACCCTCCATATCTGAACCGTTAAAAACCACACTTGGAGAGCTGGTATAAACTAAGCGGGAAATGTCACATTTATAACATGCCTGAATAATATTTTTTGTGCCGATAACATTGGGTTGGTAGAAATCCTCATAGGATCCCCAGACTCCCGCTTTAGCAGCGACATGGTAAACCAGGTCACAGCCATCAGCAGCCTTGATAACAGCAGAAAGGTCGGTCAGATCCCCAACAGACTGTTCAACGCCAAGTGCTGTCAATTGGGGATAAATATTACGCGAAAAAGAACAGACATCCTCCCCCTGAGCCAGCAGCAATTTAACCACTGCCTTACCAAGAAAACCACCACCTCCGGTCACAAGAACCCTCATCGCAACTTCTCCTCAGCCCAAATGGCAAGCTGTTCACGAAAGATCTTTGCATTGTGCCGAATATCCACGGGAAAGCCGGGATGAATCAAAAAATGATGAATATTCTTTGTCATCTCGTTGGCCTGACCGATATCCGTCAATTCCACAAGAAGTTGATGCCGTTCTTGTTGATTGAGATTCTTTTCCAATTCAATGCAAATAACAGGTTGTTGCTCATTTGCGCTACCGACACCAACTAATGCGGTACGAAAAACTTTAATATGGATATTGAAAATTGCCTCGCAGGGAATTGTAAACAGGGTTTCCAGTGGAGTTATCACCCGCTGTGCTTTACGCCCACAAAACCAGATTCGCCCCTGTTTATCTCGATAACCAAGATCGCCCATTCGATGAAAGAAAGCATCACGACCGGAAACCGCAATCTTTGCCAAACGGGTTGATTCTGCACGATTGAAGTAACTGCGGGTTACTTGTGGTCCTTTGACCACAATTTCACCAATGTCTCCTTCGGCTACCTTCAAATCATCCCGCCATGAAGAAATTTCATGGTCGTCAATCTGAATGATTTCAAGTTGAATGCTTGGAACTGGGGACCCGATACAGACACCTCTTCCATGATCTGTGGCAAAGCAAGTCTCACGAAGAATTGCCTCACTGCCAATAGAACAAACCGGAAGTGATTCAGTCGCTCCATACGGGGTAAAAACCTGAACCCCGGAATTGAGCATTTTAACAAACCGTTCCAACACCACAGCTGGAACCGGTGCCCCTGCTGAAATAGCCCTTTTCAGGGTTGGAAGTTGAATATTGTGTTGTTCACCATAAACTCCAACCCGCCGAATCAGTGCCGGCGAACCAAACATGGTCGTAACATTGAATTGCTTAATTGCAGTGATAATCTTTTCTGGATCAACAGAGCCAGGACGAGTAAAATCCATCTCCGGAAGCACTGATGTCATCCCCAGAGCTGGAGCAAAAAGAGCAAACAACGGAAAAGTTGGCAGGTCAATCTCACCGGGAGTAATTTGGTAGATGTCTCTTAACGCCTCGACCTGAGCAATAAAGTTGCCATGACTGTAAACTGCACCCTTTGGGACACCGGTGCTGCCGCTGGTAAATAGTATCGCAGCCGTTTCATCAACGGTCGTCTGGACAGTTTCATAATGGGAATCAGCAGCAATTGACGCAGTCAGTTTAATCAGGGTTGAACCGCCCCAGAATAATCGCGAACCGACTGTCAAAATTATTTTCAGACTCCCTTTACCCCAACCAAGCAGCAATCTGGCTATCTGAGCCTTGGGTATGCCGATAAAAGCTTCCGGTTCAGCTTCTGCCAGACAGGTTTTAAGATTCTTAATCCCCATGCCAGGATCAATTAACACTGGCACCGCCCCAACTTTAAAAAGGGCAAATGTCAGGGCAAAAAAATCAAGACTCGGTTTAACCATGAGAACAGTACGGACACCACGCCCGATACCGATCGACTCCAAAGCAACGGCAATCCGATTGCTTTTCTGATCAAGCTCTGCATAAGTCAAACTCTGGTAAAGGGGCTGGTTGTTCTTATTGCGTTTATAGGGAAAATGGACTGCTGCTGTGGCGGGTTGTTTCGCGGCCATAGCAGGTAAGTGGGCAGCGATATTGTAATTTGAAGATCTAGACATAGATCACCGGCCTGATACTGAGAGCGGATTATCCTGCAAAAAATTTCTAATTATTGGCAAAACATCATCTCTGGCATCTTCCAGAATATAATGACCGCAGTCGCCAAACGAATGAACCTCAGCTTGAGGAAAGTATCTCTTCCATTCGTTAAGAAAATTGAGATCAAAAACAAAATCCTTTTCACCCCAACAAATACAGGTCGGCAACTCAGCAAATTTTGACAAACCAGCTTCAACCTGATCGATCAAATCATAACCAGAGTCTTCCGGTTGCAAGGGGATATCCTGAATAAAGCGGAGGGTCGCAATCCGATGTTGCCAATTATCATAGGGGCTGCAATAGATTTTACGCAATTCAGCAGGCATCCGCTGCCGTTGACAGCCAACCCACGCAGCACCCCGGGCAAACAAGTTGAAACCCTGTACCAGAAATGCACCTAATTGGGTGTCGCGACAGATTTTAAGAGCCAGTGGAAATTTTTTCGGGGTTGGGAGATGAAATGCCGCGGTGTTTAAAATAATCAACCGGGCAATTTTTTCAGGATGACGGATCGCCCAGGACATGCCGATCATGCCGCCCCAATCATGAAGAACCAGGGTGATTTTTTTCTTCAGGTTGAGGCTGTTTAACAAGGCATCAAGGTCATCAACCCGCTGTTTTAAAGTATATGAGTATTGTGAATCAGCAGGTTTATCGGATAGTCCACAACCAATATGATCAGGAACAATAACCCGATGATCACCTCGCAACTCCCGCACCAGGTGACGGTAGTAAAAAGACCACGAGGGGTTCCCATGCAACATGACAACGGGATCGCCCTTGCCTTCATCCAGATAATGGTATTTCATCCCGTTCAGGTCGAAATAGTTATTTTTAAACGGATATTCAGACTTGAACAACGCTGCGTCCATCAGACTAAATCTCACAAAAAAAAGAAATGGCTAAGCAAAAATTTCGCCCTACAAGGCACAGTGTTTTTTCAAGGGCGAAGACATACATCAGGATGTCGAGATCTTGAAAAGCCGCTGTAACGCAGTAGGACGGACTTTTTGCGACGCCAGCGTTACCATTGGATTGCCAGCATGAGACAATTGAGTCCACTGCCAATGCCGAGAAAACCAACCAGATCGCCGGGACGCAGTTCATCACGCTCCCTGGCTATTGCTGCAGTAATCGGCAGGGATACGGTTCCCATGTTACCGAGAAATTCAAAGGTGGGAAAATCTTTTACCGGGTCAACTCCGATGGTTTGTAGAATCAGTTTTTGATGTGCCTCACCCACTTGATGGCAGATAACCTTATCAATCCGGTCGGCGGTAATTCCAAGTTCACGGGAAAAAGCTTGCCAGGTTCGCTTGCCCAACTCGACGCCATGTTTCATCACTGCAACGGCATCAGTCTGCATATAAGGGATATGATTCTCAGGTGATTCGATCCTGATTCCCCAACGGCAAAGTTTGTGAAACTGCGGTTCGGCGACATTAACACCGCCAAGTAATTTAGGCCGTCGGGAAGGTGAAAAAGAGCCATCGGTTAAAAGGACAGCTGCAGCTCCAGATCCACCTGTCAACGTCGCCAGAGAGGTGGTAAACAACTCCATCGATGGATTATCCAGCATCTGCTGAATCATGATTTCATTGATTTCTCGGGAACTTTCACAGGCGACAACCAGACCGGCGCGGATCTGTCCCAGCTCGATCCGGTTAGCAATATCAAGAACCCCATTGAGAACCCCGAGACAGGCATTTGAAGTATCATAGATAGCAGCATTGCCCTGCACCCCAAGAGCCGCCGCAACCTGGCATGCCGTTGCCGGTTCAAAGTGCTCGCGACAAACCCCGGCATACACCACAGCCCCGATATCCTGGGGCGAAATATTACGTTCCTGCAGAGCCTTCTTCGCAGCGGCGATAGCACCATGGGAAATCGGCGTATAGGGTTTCCACCAACGTCGTTCACGAATACCAGTCAGAGCTTCCAATTGCCCAGGAGCAATATGCAAAGCATCGTACATGGGGCGTAAACGACCCTCCAGCTCCGTAGAAGTAATGACAATGGGTGCCAGTTCATAGCCGACCGATTCTATATAAACTCGTGAATATTTCATCTGATCTTTTCTTTTATTTAGAAAATAATAATGATGTCAGGATGTTCTTGTAACATAAAAACACGCAGCAGGTGAAGTGCCGACAGTAGCGATAAAAGTAAAAGCATCACCAGCAAGATCATATCCCGATCATTTCAATTGAAAAAATGCCTTGTTCAGCGCCTCCTTCATCACCTCTTCCAAAGAAGGGTGGTAGACCGGCATCTGCAGGATTTCACCGACCGTCATTTTGTGCTCAATCGCCAACGCCAGAGTCTGAGCCATGTGTTCAGCGCCGCGACCAAATATTTCTGCACCCAGAAGAGAGCCATTATCTTTATTAGCATAGATCTGAATCATGCCACGATGATCGTTATAAATTTCGTGACGCGGACCTTGCGCCATCCGTGCTCGGCCGATGATAATCCGTTCCGGATCAAGTAAGCTATAAAGGGCTCCAACAGAAGCCATTTGCGGATCGGTATAATAGATGCCAAGATTGGGAGTCCTTTTCCCCTCTTTTCGAGCAGGAAAATTAATTGCACTGGTAGCAGCAATCCGACCTTCAACGTAAGCCTCGTGCCACAAGGGCAAATCTTCGGTTGCATCACCAGCAATAAACACGGGAGAATCGCCGCACTGCATGGTCAGATAATCGTACTGAGGCAGTCCTCTGGAGTCGAGAGTAAGACCAGCGTTCTCAAGATTCATACTGCGCAGATTGGAACTTCTGCCGCTGGCGAGCAGCACTCTCTCATAGGTTCTGGTAATGGGTATACCAGCGCTAGTAACATAGGTGAGTTCATAGCCATCGGCAACTTTGGTCGCCTGGGTAAAATTACCCTGGGGAATTATATTGAGTTCCTGCTGCAAGGTTTGCAACACTTCGCGCTGCATGTCAGGATGGGTAAAAGAACCAATCCGACCACTGCGACCATACAGGGTTGTATCAACCCCAAGGCGATGAAACGCCTGCCCCAGCTCCAGAGCAATGACTCCGAGACCAACAACTGCCAGAGACTTGGGAAGATCATCGAGTTCAAAAATAGTATCGCTGGTATCGAGTTCATGTTGCAGTGATGCAAATACCGGAGAGACATAGGGAGTAGAACCGCAGGTAAGGATTATTTTATCCGCCTTGATCCGCAACCTGCCATCGACATCAATCGTATGCGGATCAACAAACGTCGCTTGACCTTCAACCTTGAATTGATCTTTGATACTGTCAACATATTTCAGGACACTACCAACAAACTTGTCGGTTCTATCTTGCTTTAGCCGTTCAAATACGCGCTTGCCATTGACCTGATAATGGCCATCGATGCCAAAATATGCTCCTTCATCAATGGCGTGAGCCAGATCTGCAGCGGCAATCAACATTTTACTCGGCATGCAACCGACCCGGGCACAGGTGGTTCCGTAGGGACCATACTGAACCAGTAGCAAACTATCGGTCTGCTTCCGAACCCGACTGAAAGCACCCAGTCCCGCCGTCCCGATACCCAGAATGACATATTCAACTTCACGCGTTTCCATCTAGAGCTCCCTGCATGTAATATTTGATAGAAAAATCCTTGAGCTGATAAATAATTTTTCCATCCACCGAGAGGTAACCGTCCGCTTTCAGCCATTTTTTTTCATCATCAACAGCAGTAATGACCGCCTCAACCAGCACCTTTTTATTAATTGGAATAATCTGGCCGCGATAATTCCAACTGTGCTTTTCACCACAGACAACCGTTTCAAACTGTGAGTTGCTGTTAACGCCCCACTTTTTGACGGCAACCACCTTTAGCAGTTGCAGGAACGATTCGAGCCCGAGGGACCCTGGACAAACCGGATCCTGGTAAAAATGTGCCTTAAAAAACCACTCTTCGGGATCAACAATTTTGTTGCCACGAATGTAACCCAAGCCATGGGAACCGCCTTGCGGGACGAAGATTTCTATTTCATCCACCATACGTAATTTAGTATTTGGATATGGCGTTTCTGGGGGATAGGTAAATATCTCAGCGTTAGTAAGCTCAGCATCAGTAACCTGTTGGAGTACTGCACCCTGCACCCCAACCTGTTGCGCCAGAGACTCTTTGGAAAAGAAACCGAACAGGGTATCACCGCTGTAAACCGGGCCATTCCTGTCGCTGACGGTAAAATCGTACCCTTGGATAATCATCCCGCCGCTGCTGGCAATCCGGGTAATCTTAATATCAATTGTCAAAGTCCCCGATTGCGCCGTCACCGGGCGATGTTGCACTGCGTTACCATCGAGGTTACGGAACGAGAGATCGGTTTCACTGGTCAGCGCTGAACCCAGATAGGCTGCCAGCCAGCCACAAGGTTGGAGACCGATTTCGAGCAGAACACAGAACGGCATATTGACCTGACGATTATCAGCAAAATACCAGGCATCGACAGGGACATCGTATTCAGCAGTCACGGTGACCCCTTCTACCAGCTTCCACGGTTCACCATTGATGGCAACGATCCGATCCAGAAACTGGAAAGGCGGACCGGGAAGGCGGGCGATTTTTCGGTCATGATCAAAAATCTGATAAGGCTCACCAAAAGCAACCGATGGGTTGCCGATAGCAAAAGCGGTGATCCGGTCGGTATCATAGAGAATCTGTTTGGGACTGTCCCCGAAGGGGGACTGTCCCTTTGATAGTGGGACAGTCCCGGACCAGAGTGCCTCAACCTTATGACGACTCAATCCCGCCAGACGCACTGACATGTCAGGAATTTCTACAATCGGATGACCATCAGCAAACATTAACGCATCGACAATTGCAAAGGGTTCAGGATTATAACCCAACTCCTTGATACTGACCTGGTAAGTTACGGTTCTGGTTGTTGCGACAACCTGTCCACGACACTTCAGACCACTGGCAATTCCGGGGATCGGTTCGCACCAGGTTTGACCTTCTTCACCGATCCATCCCATTCGCAGCAAATAGATACGCAGAGTATGCATGCAGCATTCGTACATGAGAGTTCCAGGCATCACCTGATCATCAATGAAATGACACGTCAAAAACCAGTCATCAGGCTGAATATCCATCTCCGCAGTAATTTGTCCGATGCCGTAACGTCCCCCGTGTGGATCAAGTTTGATTACTCGATCAACCAACTTCAGTTGACCGCCTGGTAACGTGTAAGGCTTGAACGTGATATTTGAGAATTGGCTTCCAAAACAGGTTTGTAAATCTCCAGCATAAACAGCATCAACCTGCTTATCACTATAGGATTCAACCTGCATTGGTGTCAGTTCCTGCCAGTTTTGTGGCAGAATTCCTGGCTTAGGAAGCAAATCAAGTTTGGTGTGGACAATCCCCTGCCCGGCGGCAAGATCTTCTGCAGTAAAAAATCCGGCACAACCATTCCGCATTGAAAGCAACGGTTCTCCATTAACCGTCCCCTCAAAATTGAAGCGGAACAAATAAGTTTGATCCTGACGGAAGAACTCTTCAATGTTGATATCGTAATGGATCGTCTCCCCGACCAGTGGAAGACTTTGATGAAAGGTGACAACGGCATCAAGGAGTCGGTAAACAGCTTTCCCCTTACTCTTAAAATCGATCCCCAGATATCCAGAAAGGAATAAATCTGCCTGCCCTGCTTCCACGGCGATACATGTAGGAATACGACCAGCATCGAGATACCAACGGTCAGCGGTCACATCATGTTCGGTGACGACCCGCCCATGGGTCATTGAACGGGGCACCCCTTCAACCGCAAGGATTCGGTCAACTAGCATCAGTGGACCATCAGGCAGTCGTACCCGGGTTGGATAAGTATCAACTTCAGCAAAATCGGAACCCAGCACTTTTGCAACTGAGCCAATGGCAAATTCCATACACTTCGAGCGATCAAACGCGACCGATTGCACCGAGGATGGAACTTCTGGAACAATGGGAACGGCAGTTGCTAGTGTCGCAGCCTGCCCCTCCGACTCACTAAAATATTCAATAACCGGGATATCTTCACCGCCACCAGCCAATTGCTGCAATAATGAAGTTTGCAAAGAAATATTAGCTGATAACGCCTGCCCCATAGTTCTGGAAAAACTGAGATAGGCTTCATGTGCGTCAACCTTGGCCGTAACTTTTTGATTAAATTGAAGCATGACAGGATCTGAGATATCAGAATTTTTCTGATTCTTCGATCCTTGGGACATGATATTATTTTCTTCACCTGATACTTTAATTTTTATATCTGAAATGGGCTCATTTACAACAGTAATTATCTTTTTGATGATTTTGAAATCAAAAGGTTTACCACCGATAGTCGTATAAATACGATGTTGATTCAGCTCCGGCTGCAAAGATACTTCTGCCGGTGGAAAATAAAGAGGGTTCAAATCAACCGCAACGCGCTCAGCAAGACAACTGCCAAGTAAACGGAGGATTTGCGTCGTGGCATCTTGCCCTGGGGCACAGACCGATCGAGTCAGATGCGGATGATCTTCAAGAATGCTAGTGATCATCCGATGACAGGATGTTCCAGGTCCAACTTCAAGGAAAATTCGTGCGCCATCAGTATAAAGTTGATTGATCACTCGTGGGTAGTCAATGGTGTCAAGAGCCTGAGCCAGAATCACATCTGCAGCATTACTGGAAGTCAGCGGATATTTTTTACCCAGGGCGCAACTGTAAAAATCAATATCACGCGGAGAAGTAACTTCGAAAAGGTGGAGTTTACGATAGGCATCAGAGACCGCCTTAGTGACCTCACAGTGAACGGTTGTGATTCCATGCAAGGGGATAAAATGACAACCAAGCTCGGCAACCAGATGTTCAACCTGGGTTCGATTCCCACCAATGACAGATTCCCGCTGGGTGTTGATAATCAACAGATAAACTTGTTTCTTGCCCCGTAGATGTTGCCTGACTTGTTCAGCAGGAAGGTTAACCATCCCCAGAATCCAATCAACTTGCTGATTAGGTTTCAGTCCCCAGATACGTTTTGCTGCCCGACATTCACCAGCGAGTTCACTGGTAAACAGGGATGAATTCCCGAGCCGCTGCAGCATTTCATCCCGATCCATCCAGGCACCAGATGCAAACAGCCCAGCAGATTCCCCTAAACTGTAGCCACTGATCATTTGCGGTTGAATACCAAAAGAGCGCACTAGATCACTTAAAGCGGTACATTGAGCAACATGAGAGATGACCAGAGCATTATGATTGTCCTGAATCGACTCAGACAGTTCGCTATTCCAGAAATCTGCAGGAAGATACTGATCCGCAAGATATTGACTGTCTTGATCCTGCCGTCGATATATCTCCGGCCAGTGAGCTGACAACTCTCGCCCCATTCCAGCAAAATGGTTGCCAGAACCGGGAAAAACGAAAGCAACTTTTCCCTTGTCCCCTAGAGGTTTTGCAGAATAAAAAATACGGTCACGGATAACAGGATCAAGCTGTAATTCACCAGCGATACCTATCGATTGAAGTGGGTTTTCTGAAATTGACTGTTGTGCATAGTCAAGCTGAGAAGCAAGACTGGCAGCATTGTCCGCGATCAAACTCAAGCAATATGGCAGTGCGGGATTAATTGGACTATGTGCAAACCATAAGCGTGCCAGGGTATCAATAGATTGCCCTGCATGTTCAGAAGATAATTGCCGCAGGGTGTCAATTGCACTTAGAAGCTCTTCTGGTGCTGCCGCTTCCAGAACAAATAGCCCTTCCGGCAATTCTCCAAAGGGACGGAGAGACAATTCAGATTTCGCCGCTAACGATTCACCGGTAAACTCTTCCAGAACCACCTGTGAACAAGAGCCATCGCCACCAATGCCACTCACCAGTGCTCGACGCGGGCCATCAGCACGATTATTCAGCCAGTACTGCGATCCTGCCGGGGCAGCAAATGAACCTTCTTCACCACCCCATTCCGAGCCAAAAGAGTGCAGATTCCGTACTGGTGGTAAAATTCTATGCTGGAGGCAAAGTGCAGTTTTGACCAGTGCTGCTAAGCCAGAAGCAGCTCCAGTATGACCAATATCCGCCTTGACACTACCAATTTTACAGCGTTGCTGGTGAGATTGATGACCAATCGCACTCCCAAGGGCTTGTCCTTCAAGACGTTCGATAGCAGGATTACCACGCCCATCAGCTTCAAAATAGGAAATTGTTTTAGGGGAGATATTAGCAACCTGACAGGCGAGTTCCATAGCCCTTAAGTAGCTCTTATTATCGGGGATGCTGCTCTGAATCCCCCCTCCTAGAGCGGTTCCAATCCCACTAATAACCGCATAAATCTGGTCACCATCTTGCCGGGCATCTTCCAACCGCTTTAAAACTACAGCAGCCGCACCTTCACCAATTAGATTGCCTGCAAATGAACTGTTACTATACCGGCTGAGAACTGAGCGCAAATCTCCGGCCAGATCAACAGCACCAACAATTGCACGGTTGATCGAGCCTTCCTGTAATGAGTGGATTCCAACTTCAAGGGCTCTAAGCCCTGAATTTTCTTCACCTGACAAGGTAAAGCTGGGACCGCCAATGCGAAATTCTTTAGCAATCCGACTGGCAACAACGCTACCAAGGGCACCCATGGTACGATTTGCTGTCAGAGCAGGTCCTGCAGTTTCTCGTAATTCTTCCAGCCACGCAGAAAACTGTTCCTCATCCAGTTGCAGTCCCAGTTCATCAGCCCAGCGACGGGCATAGTTTTGCAGTCCCCAGCGAAAACTGAAATTAGTCGCATTCAGATCCAGACCGCTGCCAATATAGACCCCGGCAAAGAGGAGATCTTTATCGCTCAACCCAGCATCCTTGAGCGCTGCTGCCGCAACTTTCAACATCAACAGTTGCCGCGGCAGCATCTCCTCCAGCTCTTTGGGGGGAATACGAAAAGAACCCGGGGTGGTAAATACTTCCGGTACAAAAAAACCACAGAAATCAATTTTATCAAGCCCCGCCTGTTGATACCAACGACTCTGCTGAGCACCCCACCAGTTTACAGGTGGTTCAGCCTTAACATCATCCTGAGCGCCTAATACCCGATGCTGAAATTGCTCTAAATTTTCCCAGGATCCAAATTGCGCGCCCATACCAACAATAGCCACAGGCTGACTTCTCTGCCGAAAAGATGGGTGCAACCTAACCGTGCTTTTAGGAACTTCTTGAGGAGTCCACTCCTCTAGCAACAGGTGAGCATTGATCCCACCAAAACCGAAGGCACTGACTGCTGCACGGCGCGGCAGCTTCCCCTTCCTGACGTCCCAGCGTCCGGGCTGATGAAGGATCCGGAACGGACTATCAGCAAGATCAATTCCAGCAGCAGGATGGTTGAAATTAACCATTGGTGGCAAAGTTTTCTTTTTCATTGCCAGCAGGGTTTTGATCATGGCCGCAGATCCAGCAGCTGTCAGTAGATGTCCAACATTTGCTTTAACCGAACCAATAACGCATTGACCGGAGCGCCAGTCACCTTCCGCCCACAATTGTTGTAGACTTGAGAATTCAACGGCATCACCAACCGGGGTTCCAGTTGCATGACATTCGATCAAGTCAACATCGCTGGGTGACCAGCCCGCCTGTTGATAAGCGGCACGCATCGCTCGCAATTGCCCTTCAGACGCAGGTGCCAACAGATTTCCACCCAAGTCACTGGACAGCCCGATACCGCGGATAACCGCATGAATATGATCACCATCACGAAGAGCGTCTCCAACCCTTTTAAGCAGAACCAAACCACACCCTTCACCAACAACAAGACCATTTCCATTTTGATCAAAAGGGGAACACCTGCCATTGGGTGAAAGCGCCCGTAATTGTGAAAACCCCATTTGTGTATACAGAGAATCCGGTCGTGACAATCCACCCGCAAGCATGGCATCGGCACGACCAGATTGAAGCTCATCAACAGCAAGTTTGATGGCATAGAGAGATGATGCGCAAGCAGCATCCACAGTAAAACAGGTACCTTCAAACCCTAAGGCTTTAGCGAGGAGGGCGGCTGGGAGCCCAGCAACGTAGTGGTTGATTGGGGCGACCGAGGAATCATCAAACGACAAGTCCTGATCTGAAAGCTTCTCGAGAAAGGTACGTCCTAGATAATACCTTGCCAGCGCAGAAGATTTTTCGGTCGGGAGCGCCAGATTGCCGATAATTATCCCTGATCGACTGCGATCAATTTTCTCCGTTGCGACAGAAGTAAAAGTCTGTTGACCAACCTGCAGAAGTAAGCGGAACATCGGGTCAAGTGCGGAAAGGAAATCTGGATCAATATCCAGCCCGGGAATCTGTGACGTATTGGTTTCAGCATCCAGAAAGCAAGCTTTTTTAGAATAGATTTTATCCGCTACACCAACTTGCGGATCATAAATTTCATCAGCAGGGAGTAGCCATCGACCATTGGGTGGCTGACGTGAAGTATTGACGTTAGCAACGATATTCTCCCAGAAACGGTCCAGGGTTGGTGAATTTGGAAACTGCCCACCGACCCCGACAATAGCAACAGATTTTTCGTGCAGCATGTTCAGGCAACTCCGGTCAACTTATTGCGCTGAAATGTGATGTTCAATGACGCATCAATAATACACTCGTAGTCTTCAATCCGGGCTACCAACAGGTTAGTAACCGTATCGATAAAATCTATATTCGCAATCGCTCGATTTTGATTCTGCTTGGTCAACTGAACTCGTATTTCGACACCACTTTCAGGGAACTTCTGTTGATATTGGCGATAACGTCCAACAAAAACCGGCAAAGAACCTGATTGGTATTGTTCAAAACTCCACAGAATCAACATTTGAAAACTACTATCCAACGCCAGAGGATCAGCCAGCCAGGAGTTACGCAAAGGCTGCTCTATCCAGCGACTCGGGTTTGGCGCCCGGTTCACTAGAGCACTGATCCCATCAGCAGAAGCACCAATCACTTCACGGATACCGTGGAAATCATCCCCATGGAAAAGGCGCTCTGGTTGGTAAATCTCAGTCGCGGGATGTGGATATTCAGGTAAACTCAACTTCGCGATGGTCGTTTTCCGCTCTGGCAAACGAGAGGCAAGGACAATTTTTGCCCGGGCATGAGCAACTGACTGCCCCTGGTTATCAATACTAGAAAGCTCCACCGGAACAACGTGAACGCCATCACCCTTAATGGCTTTACCTGTCATCACCTGCAGCGGGAGACTCTGCTGCAGTTCAAGAGTTACCCCCTTAAGGATTCGAAGGTCATTGAACCCCTGAAATTTCAAGCCCGGATTGTTGTGAATAGCGCCATGAGCCAGCCACTCAATAATAATGGCCGTTGGCAAAACTGCTTTTCCATCGATAACGTGTGACTTTAAAAATGGATATTGAGCAACATCAAGATCGAGATCAAAAGCCTTTGAAACACAAATATTTTGTATTGGTTCAGCATTTTCGATAACCTGCGTCTCAGCATCCCCCCCAGAAATTATTAACTCAACTGGCCCCCCTACCGGAGTCGAAAGTTCATTAAGCAAATAGTTAGCACCGGCGTGAAGATCAATCACCTCGATACCTTCTTGGGCAAAAACTTTTTTTAGTGCCGGAGTAACCATTCCCCCATTCCAAGGACCCCAATTCAATGAAAGAACCCGGCAATCTGGCCGTAAGCCGGCTTGTTGATCAGCCATTTTGTTGAGAATTTCATTAGCGACAGCATAATCAACCTGCCCTATTCTCCCAAACCGACCGGTCGATGAGGAGAACATCACCATAAATTTCAGGTCGTCGTCGCCAACGGCTCCGAGGAGCGCTCGTAATCCATCAACCTTGGTTGAATAAACCTGCTCAAATTGTTCTACGGTCTTCTCTTTAATCAATCTATCAGCCAGAACCCCAGCACCGTGAATCAGCCCCCTGACCGAACCATATTGTTCCCGGATTTCACCAAGAAGAGAAGTCAGTGCTTGCTGATCACGCAAGTCAACAGATCGATAAATAGCCGTGCCTCCAGATTTCAGAATCCGCTCCAGAGTCGAACGAATTTCTCGTGCTGCGACTATCTGTTGATATTGCTGTGCCACATCCAATGGCTTCAACGGAACTTCAGATTGCAATAACAGAGCTTTTTTGATCTCTCCCTCATTTTGGAGATGGGTCAACCAGACCGGTTCAGTAGCCGGAGTCGGTGTCCGTCCCAGCAGCAGCAAAGTCGCTTGAGTAGCAGAACTGAGGGCGACAGCAACTTCCGCTGTAACCCCACGAGCACCACCACTGATGACAACTAAATCTCCCGCCTGAATTGGAACATTGACAGCACTGTCATCAAGTTGGTCGTTAACTAACTCAAGCGTATGCAACCCCTGAGTACTGATTCCAACTTCAACCGGGCTTGCTGTGAATATTTCGTCAACAATTGCTGCTGCAGTGGGTAAAATTTCCATTCCCATTGCCAGATCAAGAGCTTTACAATGGACGGTTGGCCATTCCAACGCAGCTGTTTTACTCAAACCAGCCAAACCACCAGAAAGTGAATCATTGATCGATCTGGTTTCACCAAGACCAAAATAACCATCCATCCGCGAGACAGTCGCAAAAAAGGCCCCACCATATTTGGCACTGCTGTGCAACGCCGGTTCCACTTTCTGTAGTAATTTAAAAGCATTGGTGAGAAACAAGTCATCGGTCCCCGGGAGTGGTGCCAGGATCACCAGACCGGCTAAATTCTCAGGGAGAATGACAGAATTAACATCAGCTACGGAAATTTTACGCGGTATCAATTGGCGATCCGTTAAGCATGAGCAGACAGAATCAGACAATGTTGAGCCATCGTCGGTAATCCAGACTTCAGCCCCCACGGTGAATTCAAAATCTTTAGATGGTCTTTTTTGGGGTAAAGAGACGTGGTGCAGAATCTGCCTTATAGTCCCTTGCGCAGTGTCACTTTCGCCATTTCTTTCTTTTCTAATCGTTTGATCTGAGCTGGAGATACTGGCCAGAAAATCAACAATTTGCCCCACTGTCTGCAAACTACCAAGGTGCTCGGGCTTAATTGCTGGGGCTCCAGGCAGACGTTCCTGAAGAGCGGAAAGAATTTCAACCCGCTTGATTGAATCGATTCCAAGATCGGTATCGAGCGCCATCTCCAATTCCAGCATTTCTACCGGATAGCCGGTCTTTTCCGCTATCACATCAAGCAGCACGGTCGAAACCTGCTGTCGATCAACCTGCCCCATTTGTGGTGGTTCCGACGCAAGCGTTGCAACAGGTTGCTGGGCTCCCTGACATAAATGCTCGATAATCTGTCCCAGAGTTTGCAATACACCAAGGTCTTCGGGACGGACAGCTGGCAAATCTGGCAACTGTTCCTGCAAAGCAGAGAGTATTTCCACCCGTTTGATCGAATCAATTCCCAGGTCAGTATCGAGAGCCATCTCCAATTCCAGCATCTCGACTGGATAGCCGGTTTTCTCAGCAACGACTCCCAAAAGAGTGGCGGCAACAGACTCCCGTTCAATCAGATCACTCTGTGGTGCTGTTGGATTTTGTAGCTGACCCTCTTGACAAAGATGATCAATAATCTGTCCCAGAGTTTGCAACACGCCAAGATCTTCAGGACGGACAGCCGGCAAATCAGGTAATTTTTCCTGCAGAGCAGAGAGTATTTCTACCCGTTTGATCGAATCGATTCCCAGATCAGTATCGAGAGCCATCTCCAGTTCCAGCATCTCTACCGGATAGCCGGTTTTTTCAGCGACCACGCCCAGCAATACCGTTGAAACTTGATTTTTATCAGCACCTGTTACTGTTGGTTGAGTTACAGCCGAACTGGCCATACCTGAATCCAGATACTCGACAATCTGCCCCAGAGTTTGTAATGCACCAAGATCCTCAGGACGAATAGTCGGAGCCGACGGCATTTTCTCCTGCACCGCAGAAAGGATTTCGACCCGCTTGATTGAATCGATTCCTAGATCGGTATCGAGGGCCATCTCCAGCTCCAACATCTCTACGGGATAACCGGTTTTCTCAGCAATAATATCGAGTAATATCGGTGCGACATTCTCATTGTTTGTAGCAACTTTTGGAGCAGACGCTGTACTGACGACAGTTGGTGCCGGCATTGCTGCCTCAACAGGTGCGACTGGAGGAACAACTATTGGTGCCGGTGCCACGACACTGACAGCCCCAGAGGGAGCCTGCAGCAACTCGCGCTGTTGATCAATCAGTTGCATAAATGACTGGGTTGCCACTTGCTGTCCTTCAAGAAACTGTTGATGCAATTTGGACGTTTGTTCCTGTAGAGTTTGCAAAGCTTGCATACTTTGCTGGGTCATGCGCAGAGCTTCTTGCAGGTTGCCGGGGGCAACAGAAACGTCTGACACATGGTTGGGGTGCTGCTGAGAGGCTGTATTTTTTACAACTGTGACCGGGCGTGACCCTCCAGAAGCGGGAGAAGCTTGTTTCAATCTCAACGGGGGTCGTTTCTCTGGCCGTTTGAAATAATTAGCACCACAGATGGAAACTGAGATCCCTTTCTTTTTCTGCGTTGATTGCTCTTGAGTCGCAGCAAAGCCTTCATCCCAAAGCGATAGTTTAATCGCGTTGCCAAGGACTGACAATTTTGCCAGCATCCGAGCCAGATCATTGATCCCGGAACGCTTGCCATTGGACGAGTCGAGGGCTATAGCCTGATAGTTTCGATCGCCCAGGATCGTCTTAACCATGCCGGTTAATCGTCCTCCAGGACCGACTTCGATAAACGTTCTTACCCCAGACTGATACATGCTTTCGATCTCGGTGACAAAATCAACCGGACTGGCTAATTGCTCCGCCAATAAATTTCTGATCGCAGCGGCCGAATTCGGATAGGCACTCCCAGTCGTATTGGAAAAGACATTTTTGCGGGAATCTTTAAAATCCACAGTCTGAAGTTTTTTGGCAAAAGGTTGCGCGGCTGCAGCAATCAGTTTGCTATGAAAAGCTGCCGCAACGGCTAACCGTTTATTACTAATCCCTCTTTGGTTCAATAGTTCAATTGCTTTTTCAATTTCAGAAGTCTCTCCAGAGAGGACTGCCTGTTCTGGGGTGTTGCGGTTGGCTAATACCAGATCAAGATTTTCTTCCGTCAGAAAGCTTTCAACCAGTGTCAAAGGAGCAGAAACTGCGACCATTGAACCACGATCACCCTCACCAGCGGCCATCAACTCGCCACGGAGCCTGGACAAATGATGTAAATCATCAGTGGTAAACACTTCAGCAACACAGAGAGCAACTAATTCACCATAGCTGTGCCCAGCGACAGAATCTGCGCTCACACCAAAGCGAGCCAAAACCCGTCCAGCCGCCATGCTGATAGCACCAAGAGCCGGCTGTGCAACTTCAGTTGCTTGCAGAGCAGCCACAGCAATATCTTGATCCTTGTGATTAAACTGGGGGCGCGGATAAATATTGTCGGTCAAATCTCCAAACGATAATTTCGAATTTACACCGAAGGCGTGATCTGCATCCTCTAAAGTTGCGAGAAATTCCGGGAACTGTAGTGCGAGGTCTTTTAACATCCCAGGATATTGTGCCCCCTGGCCAGGGAAAAGAAGCGCATTGGTGCCACTAAATTCAGCAGCAGCGTAATAAATCCCATCGGGTGTTTCCCAGTACTGTTGACCTTGGTTTTTATCCAGCAGCGCAAGGGCATTTTTCAATTGGCCGGATCGATTGGTTTGATCTTTTTCAATAACCAGAATAAGGCGTTTGGGATCGGCCGCTGCATATTGAATCCGTTTTTTGTCGGCTTCAAGTCGCAATTGTGACCAATTTCCAGCACTTGAAAATTCTTGTAACGCACTCACCAGTCCGGAATCATCTGCGGCAGAAAATGGGACAATCTGAACATTGCCATCCCAATCAACAACCTGCTTGTCTGGCTGGTATTCTTCCAATAGACAATGGAAGTTGCTCCCACCAAAACCAAGAGCGCTCACCCCCGCTCGGCGTGGATGATCAGCGCGGGAGACCCAGGGACGGGGTTCCGTGTTAAGATAAAATGGGGTGTCAGCAGCAAGAAGGCTTGCTTGTGGCTTATCCACCTTAATTGTCGGTGGTAAAATTTTGTGGTGGAGAGCAAGAGTCGCTTTAATCAACCCAGCCACACCCGCCGCAGCTTTAGTATGGCCAATCTGCGACTTGATAGAACCCAAGGCACACCAAGGTTTTTCTGCCGTGCCAAAGACTTCGTGTAACGCTTTGACTTCAACGGCGTCACCAACTCGGGTTCCGGTGCCGTGACCTTCGATCAGTTCAATCGTATCCGGGGTTACTCCGCCCTGCTGGTAAGCTCGTAACAGCGACTTTGCCTGTCCTTTGGCATTAGGCTCATAAATTGCGGAGCCACTGCCATCACTCGAGGCGCCAATCCCCTTGATAACCGCATAAATATTATCCCCATCCCGTTCGGCATCCTCCAGTCGCTTCAACACCACAATCCCCAGACCCTCACCCAGTGTGGTTCCATCGGTATCAGCGTCATAGGGACGCGCATGACCCGATGGCGACAATGCCGGGGTTTTACTGAAGCAGGTGTACATGAAAATATCGTTGAAGGTATCAATCCCACCAGAAATAGCCATATCGGATCGACCTGAAGTCAGTTCAAGTATCGCCAGATTAATAGCGCTCAAAGAACTGCCACAAGCAGCATCAACGGTACAGTTCGTCCCACCAAAATTGAAATGTTTACTTATTCGCCCGGCGACAACATTTCCGAGCAGGCCGGGGAATGAATTTTCCTGCCAGGGAACGTAGGAATCAGAGATTCGCTGGATAACATCATCAGCGAGCTCTTTTTCCACCCCGGCATCCTGTAATGCTTCCTTCCAGCGGGGAAAACCGAGTCGGGATCCCAGAGGAAGAACCAATTCCAGGGTTCCAGTTATTCCGAGAATAACACTGACCAATTCAGGGTCAAAATCTCTGCCATCAGCATATCCAGCATCTTTCAGAGCCTGTTCAACCGTTAACAGCCCAAGCAGTTGAGATGTATCGATTGCCTCGATGGCATTTGGAAGAATCCCGTAGTCCATCGGGTTGAATTCGACCGGAGAAAGGAAACCGCCAAGTTTTGCGTAGACCTTATCTGCAGATTTGGGATCCTGATCAAAATAATCTTCAGACCGCCAGTGGCTTGCAGGAACCTCCGTGATTGCATCAACCCGGTTCTTAATATTGGTCCAAAATTTTCCGGTGCTATCAGCCTGTGGGTACATAGACCCAATACCGATAATAGCGACTGGCGACTGTCTCTTCGTCTCTGTTTTACTTTCAGTATTCAACTGAGAAACTCCTTGATCTCTTCAATTTTCAAAGGTGCCAACATGCTGGAATCAAACTTAAACTGGCCTTCCTGTTGTTTTAATTGATTGGCACGCAAGAGTACGGCAGCACCAAACAGAATATTATAAGCGACCGTCACAACCTTACGTTGCGTGACATCTTCTAAAAAAGAACCACGGGCCCACTCGTTAAAAGCACCCATTGCCGGTCCACACCAGATCTGATAGTCAATTTTGCGCGAGACATCTCCGCTATTAGCCCAGACTGGAGATTGGCCAAGATACCAGCGGAACACCAGAGCCATTTTATATTTGGGATCAGCCTCGGCCTTTTCCACTTGACGCGGATCGCGTACCGCAAAGTAACTACGGGTCTGTTCCCAGATCGTTGTCATAGGAATTCTAAAAAAGGTTTTTTCCAGCTTTTCGCGCTCAACGGCAGGGAGAGCTTCAATACTGTTATAGTTACGGTAGAGGTCATAAAGCTTATGAGCCCGAATGGAAAACATGGTGCCACGTTTCACCACCTGCACCTTGACACCCATCTCAAACATATCCCCAGATGGTGCCATGGTAATATCAGCTTGGCGAGTTTCAGCTAGCAGCCTTCTGACGTCATCACAGGTTCCTGATTCAACGCAGGCCTGGTTAACAGATCCAGTTACCAGATAAGCAGCACCCATCGAAAATGCGGCAGCAGCGGAAGCCGGAGTTGAAATACCACCACCCAAACCCACTCTGAGAGCCCGGAGATAACCATATTTTTTCTGAAATTGTTCTTTTTGTGCCAGTATGGTTGGAAACAGTGACAGTGCCGGGCGGTTATCGGTATGCCCCCCCGAGTCAGCTTCTACAGTAACATCCTGAGCAACCGGGATCTCAGCTGCCATTGCTGCTTGTTCAACCGTCAAATCGCCAGATTCAACCAGTTGCCGCAGAAATTTATCTGGAGGCGGTGCAAAAAAACGGGCAGCAACCTCCTCCCGAGAAATTTTGGCAATGACCCGATTCGGGGTTATCACTTCACCTTTGATGTTACGATAGATTCCATGAGTACGATAGCGGATGATCGGCAAGGTCAAAGAAAGAAAAGCTGACGCCTCAATAAGCCGAACTTTACGACGCAGGTACAACTCGACCAAAGCCTTTTCCAGTTCCGGCTCAGCAGGACTATGAATCAGATTAAAACCAAAAGAGAAGTCACCCGGTTCCAGGCTGTCAATTGCGGATTCAACAATCTCCAAGCTCAACCCCGCAGCACCAAAAAAACTGAGCATTCCGGCTTGGCCAAATTTCTGAACCATAGCGACAGAGCTAATCCCTTTAGCCATGGAACCACCAACATAGGGATAATGGATCCGGTGATCAAAACAAAATTGGGGTTCTCCAAGGTTTTCTAAAGGACAGGGTAAAACCATTCCTGCAAAACGTTGTGCTGAGGATAATACGCTTATTTCTGAAGGTATCGCACCGGTCTGCAGTGACAAACGACCAGTTTCAGCATCTGCAGCTAAAAACAGTGGTTTGCGGATGTAGCGCAATTGCGCAAGAGGATCAATATCCTCTATTGACTCATCACCTAGCGACTGAAAAAAACCAAGCGGCCGCATTATTTTATCCTCAGGATTCTGCAACGGGATCCCCCTAAAGCGAATCTAAAGTTGACTGGATTTCATCAACAATCTTTTTGGGTGTCGACGCACCAGCCGTCAAACCGACCCTCCGGAAGTTACGGAGTTCAGCCAGGGGAAGCTCCGCTGCTGTCTCAATATGCAGTGCTGTGGTTCCATGAGACTCAATCACCTGAGCTAATCTTCTGGTATTACTACTGTTATAACCACCGGCAACAATAACAAAATCAGTTTCTTCGGCAATTTTAGTAGCTTCTCCCTGACGCATTCTAGTCGCATTGCAGATGGTATCCAGAACAACCAGATCCAGACCTTTGCGTTTTGACAGCTCACGACTGATTGAATCGAAAACATGTTTATCTTGAGTCGTTTGCGCCGCCAGACAATATTTAAGAGCAGGATCAAGGTCACACTTCTGACATTCATCAAGGGTGTCGAAAACAAAAGTGTCTCCATAAGCATAGCTCAGAAGACATTTGACTTCCGGATGAAACTCTTCGCCAAACAGCAGAAGAACCCTATTTTTCTCAGTATTTTCTTCTATTAACAAACAGGCATCTTTCACCTTGGGGCAGGTGGCATCAATAACATGGATACCGCGCTGAGACAGGGATTGCTGCACCTGTTTGGTGATGCCATGGGCACGAATAACAACGATTGAACCAGGGGGAATTTCTTCAGGTAAATCAACACTGATCACCCCTTTACCAGCATACTCTTCAACGACTTGAGGGTTATGAATGATAGAGCCAAGGATATAAATATCACCAGAGATATTCTTCTGCTCAATAATATCATCCAACTTGTGTAATGCCAGGCTGACTCCCATGCAGAATCCAGCACTTTTAGCACGAACAAACTTCACTTAACGACCTCTGCAGGAAAATTATTAAGTTATCTCCAAACTTGATATTTTGTCATTAAACAGCCCGTTAAAGCAAGACCTTTAAGGGTGTTTTTGCCCGAATAGGGGTTAGACCCTGATTATTATATAAAAAAAAAGAACCAGATCAATGATCTGGTTCTTTTGAGATTTAATGGAGCGGGAAACGAGATTCGAACTCGCGACGTCAACCTTGGCAAGGTTGCACTCTACCACTGAGTTATTCCCGCTCAGATAGCTCGTCGTAACGAGCGGATGTATGTATAGCAAAACGTCTTATCGAGTGTCAATAAAAATTTCAATCTTCTAAATAAGTAATTATTTATAAATATCAACTGGTTAGCCATTCAATAGGGCTGCACTCTCTATTATATGACCCACTTATTTTGCAAAAACCTTGAAAAATTTCACAAAATAATCGCCTCCCGACCAAACAGTTAAAAACAGTGAAATATAAAAAATAAAAATACCGGCGTTATGGAGTGATGGATAGAGAAAATCAAACTGGACTCCAAAAAACCAGTAATAGCGGTAATGCAACAATAGACCAACAATAGCAACCATCTGAAAGATAGTTTTGTATTTTCCCAGATCACTGGCAGCGATGATAATTCCCTCCGCAGAAGCTATCGACCGAATACCGGAAACAATCAACTCACGAGCAAGAATCACAAAAACAGTCCATGCCGGAACCCGATCAAGGGGAATCAACATGATCAGCGCGGCCATGACTATTAATTTGTCAGCCAATGGATCAAGAAATTTACCAAGGATTGTTACGATGCCCCATTTGCGAGCCAGATAACCATCCAACCAATCAGTCATTGATGCCGCAGTAAAAATAATCGCCGCCCATAAACAGTTTTGTTTCGACTCGAACAGCAACAGAATCACAATTAACGGGACCGCAGCGATTCTCGACAACGTCAGAATATTTGGCAGATTCATCAATTTAGCTGAGCCGTTCATCAAAGTGTCCCTTGCGAATTGCGATAATAGTCAAAGTAATGTTTCACCCGTTTGACGTAATTTTGGGTTTCTTCAAAAGGAGGAATCCCCCCATGCTTGCGTACTGCATTGGGTCCGGCATTATAGGCCGCCAGTGCATAATCAAGATTACTGTCAAAAGAATCAAGCATTTTACGTAAATAAAGTGAACCACCATGAATTGATTCAGAAGGGTCAAAGGGGTTTTGTACCCCAACCTCTCTTGCTGTATCCGGCATCAACTGCATCAATCCCTGTGCCCCTTTATTCGAAACAACCTTTGGATTGAAATCACTTTCAACCTTGATAACAGCCTTAATCAGAGCTTTGTCCAGGTGATAGCGTTGAGCTGACAATTCGATCAGGGAATTAAGGTCGTGCTTCGAATTTTCACTGGTGTAATATCTGAATTTTGTCGTCGTTGGAACATTGGTGAAGTGAAGTTTTCCCTGCTCGTCCACATAACGGTAGATCCCCGCCCGTCCAAAAGTTGGAATAACTAGGAGCAAGACAAAAATAAACACTGAAAATAAACGCAAGGAATTAAACATGAGCAATCTATAACCTTTGTTTTTTCTCCTGTCAAGTCAAGGTTGAAACGCTTGACATCACAAAAATCGAGTTTGATAATGCCATCCAAATCATTTCCCAGCCGAACGAACGGATATATTTATGAAAATCACAACAGACTTCCTTGTTATTGGAACTGGAATTGCCGGACTCTCATATGCGTTGAAAGTGGCTGACCGGGGAACTGTCTCCCTGGTAACCAAGCGTGATGTCGATGTTTCTGCCACCCAGCTGGCTCAGGGGGGAATTGCAACGGTTTTTTCCGATGAAGACAACTTTGCCTCCCATGTAGAAGATACGATGGTTGCTGGAGCCTACCTGTCGAATCCAGAGATCGTTAATCTCGTTGTCAAAGCCGGGCCTGAAGCGATTTATGACCTGATTGATTGGGGGGTTAAATTTAGTCGCAAGGCGGATAATTCATATGATTTGACACGTGAAGGAGGACACAGCCAACGCCGTATCCTGCATGCCAAAGATGCAACGGGTCGAGAGGTTGAGCGCGCCTTGGTCGCTGCGGCACTCAAACATCCCAACATCACTCTCTATGAACACCATATTGCTGTCGATTTGATCACTGAAAGTAAAGTTTTGCAGAAAAAACTTGATCGGAACCGCTGCCTTGGTGCCTACATTCTGGATAAAAAAAACAATGAAGTTATCGCCTTCGGTGCTCAATTTACCATTTTAGCCACAGGTGGAGCAGGAAAGGTCTATCTTTATACCTGTAACCCTGATATTGCGACCGGAGATGGAGTCGCTATCGGCTGGCGCGCTGGTGCAACCGTTGCCAACATGGAATTCATGCAATTTCACCCCACCACCCTTTATCATCCCCTTGCCAAATCGTTCCTTATTTCAGAAGCTGTCCGCGGTGAAGGTGGAATTTTGAGACGTGCTGATGGGTACGCTTTTATGCCCGACTACCACAAGTTGAAGGATTTAGCCCCACGGGACATTGTTGCCAGAGCCATCGATAGTGAAATGAAAAAATCCGGTGCAGACTGTGTATTCCTTGATATCACCCATAAAGATGCTGAATTTATCAAGGGGCATTTTCCGATGATTCATGAAACCTGTCTTGGGTTCGGCATAGACATGACCAAAGAACCAATCCCGGTCGTTCCTGCGACCCATTATCTCTGTGGGGGCTTAAGTGTCGACAACAATGGTGAAACGAATATTCACAACCTGTTTGCGATTGGCGAAGTCGCCTGCACCGGATTGCATGGTGCTAACCGTTTAGCCAGTAACAGCCTTCTCGAAGGCATTGTCTTTGCCAAAATAGCTGCAGAAGTTTCATTATCACGCTTCGGAGAGCAACTTTCTCCTCACCCCCATGTTCCCCCTTGGGACTGTGGCAATGCAACCGATAGCGACGAAGAAGTTATCGTTGCCCACAACTGGGATGAAATCCGTCGCAGTATGTGGAATTATGTTGGGATCGTCCGTTCTGATAAACGCCTGCAAAGAGCGATGAATCGGATACTGTTGATTCAGAAGGAAATAGATGAATACTACTGGGACTTCCTCTTGACTTCAGATCTGATTGAGCTGCGGAATATTACCACGGTTGCCAGATTGATTGTTCAAAGTGCCTTGTCGCGACACGAAAGTCGGGGGTTACACTACACAATCGACTATCCTGACCGGGATGATGATAATTTCCACCGTGACACAATCATTCCAGGAGCCCGCTATTCAGGCAAAGGATAAAACTTTGGATATCGATACAATTCGAAAAAATATCAACCAACTTGATGATGATTTATTACGGATTTTCAATCAACGTGCAGCTTTGGCTCTTAAAATTGGTGCAATGAAAAAGGATCTTGACCTGCCGATTTATGACCCGAAGCGCGAAAAGCTGATCTTTGAGCGGATGCAGGGGAAAAATCACGGGCCATTAGACAATTCAGCCATCATTCGCCTGTTTGAGCGAGTCATTGATGAAAGTCGTAGTCTGGAACGAACCCATAGCAAGGGAGATTGCTGAAATGCTGGTCATTATGAAAAGAAAAGCCACCGAAGAGAACCTGCAGCAGGTTAAACAATTTCTGGTCGAAGAGGATTGTGATTTTCATCAATCCACCGGAGTTGATCGGATTATTCTCGGGGTTGTTGGCGATACCAGCACGATTAATCGAAAATCGCTCAAAGAAATATCCGGAGTCCTTGATATCTACCAGATTCCAGATGAGAAATAATCTCCCCAGCTTCCAGCCACAACACACCAAAACCTGACTATTCTGCAGTGTATTGCGGAATAGTCTTGACTATTTCGCAATACACTGCTATTTTTACGACATGAGACGGATTCAGCAGGATATTATCACCCGTGATTTGAACAAAAAAATGGTTTTTATCACCGGCCCTCGTCAGGTTGGCAAAACCAGTCTTGCCCAGGCAATCAGTGCCAAAATTGAAAAATCAGTCTACCTCAATTACGACAACTTTTCCCACCGACAAGTCATCCACCAGGCCGCTTGGTTACCCGATACCAAGTTATTGATTCTGGATGAACTGCACAAAATGTCCGACTGGAAGAACTACCTTAAAGGGATTTACGACACCAAGCCACTTCACCAACAGATTCTTGTCACCGGGAGTGCTCGTCTCGACACCTTTCGCCAAAGTGGAGATTCCCTGGCGGGGCGGTTCTTCCGTCACCGTCTTAATCCATTAACCATGGCAGAAATCCCTGATGCGGGAGCACCGGAACTAGATAGATTGTTGCTGCGGGGCGGTTTCCCAGAACCCTATCTGACCGAAAACGATGATGACGCCAAGCGGTGGCGGTTACAATATATTGATGGATTAATCCGTTACGATATTCTTGATTTTGAAAAAATACACGATTTCAAAGCCATCCAGCTCACCCTTGAGATGCTGCGTCGCCGGGTTGGGTCACCGCTATCGTGGTCATCCCTGGCCCGTGATGTGAGTTGTTCACCAAATACAATCAAACGCTATGTAGAAATTCTGGAAGCCCTGTTCATCATCTTCCGAGTCACCCCTCACCACCGCAACATTGGACGATCACTCCTGAAAGAGCCTAAAATCTATTTTTATGATACCGGCATGGTCATTGGGGATGAAGGGATAAGACTGGAAAACCTGGTTGCTGTCAGTTTATTGAAACACTTGAACTGGTTGGAAGACAGTAAGGGGCAACGCTGCGAGTTACGGACATTACGGACCAAAGAGGGTAAAGAGATCGATTTTGTGATGGCAATTGACGAATCACCCGAACTCATCATTGAGGTGAAACTCTCGAACACAACCTTGAGCCCGTCATTGCGTTATTTTCAGAAAAAGTACTCTCTGCCAGCCGTTCAGGTCGTTAAAAATCTGACCACGGAGCGGCTTGTCAACGGGATCCCACTACGTCGGGCGACAGCATTTCTTAAGGAGTTGGCAATATAGAATAGATATTTCATTGTTACATCTACTCAACCAACCACCTCAGATTTAGTAAAGACCGTCCGCAGCACCTGCCCTGCCCCTTCAATCGCCTCACGAGCCCCCTCTTCACGATCAACCAGGGTAACGATTCCAACCACCTCAAGCCCCTCTTCTTCTGCCCGTTCGACCGCTTTCATCGAAGAACCACCGGTTGTGGTCACATCTTCAACGATCACCACTTTTGATCCTGGTGGAAGATTTTTCCGTCCTTCCAGCCACTGACCGGTTCCGTGCCCCTTTGGTTCTTTGCGGATAATAAAAGCGTGGACATTAACCCCTTCCAGTTGCGCAGCAATTGAAGTTGCGGTTGCAATCGGGTCAGCCCCCAAAGTCAACCCACCAACGCCGGCAATCGACCCAGAAAAGGTCTTGATTTCCTCCCAAAAAGCCTGACCCACCAACAACCCACCGCGAGCATGCAAGGTTGTCTGTTTACCATCAAAATAAAAATTACTTTTCCGGCCTGAAGCCAGAGTCACTTCTCGTTCTTCATAGGATAGTTCACAAATAATTGTCTTTAACTCTGCCTTAACACTCATTGTTTTTCTCCTTGAAATTGATTTAAGTCTTTATCAATAACAAACTGATTTATATCAAAAAAGTCCTAACTGATTACTTTCTGTTAAGCGTGGAAATTTAACCGGGTAGTCACCACTGAAACACGCATCACAAAAATCCAGCTTGTGGTCACCAAACTGCTTCAGGGCTGCATGCAATCCTTCCAAACCGAGGTAACAGAGACTGTCCGCCGTAACATAGCGGGTAATCTCTTCAATGCTATGCGAAGCAGAGATCAGTTCCTTACGTGATGGGGTATCAATGCCATAAAAACAGGGGTAGCTGGTAGGTGGGCTGGAGATTCGCAAATGAATCTCTTTAGCGCCGGCATTACGGATCATTTTCACAATTTTTCTGGAAGTGGTTCCGCGCACAATAGAATCATCGACAACTACCACCCGTTTCCCTTCCAAAATCTCACGGACCGGATTGAGTTTCAGCTTGACCCCAAAATGGCGGATTGACTGCTGCGGCTCAATAAAAGTGCGCCCAACATAATGGTTACGAATCAAACCCAACTCAAAGGGGAGACCCATCTCCTCCGCATAGCCCATCGCTGCAGGCATTCCGGAATCAGGAACCGCGATAACCAGATCAGCCTCAACCGGATATTGGCGTGCGAGTTGTCGACCAAATTCTTTCCGTACCGGGTAAACCATCCGATTAAAAATTCGACTATCGGGGCGGGCAAAATAGATGTATTCAAAGATACAAGGAGTATTTCGTAACTTTTCCTTGAAGGGAAAGTATGATTTCATCCCTTTTTTATCGACAACAATCATCTCCCCAGGTTCAATCTCCCGAATATATTCGGCTTCAATTAAATCAAAAGCGCAGGATTCGGAGGAAACAACAAAAGCACCATCTAACTTTCCGAGGCTTAAAGGCCGAAACCCACTCGGATCCCGGACAGCGATCATCCGTGTTTCTGTTAAAAAAGCGAGGCTGTAAGCGCCTTTGACCTGCTGCAGCGATTCACAGATCCTTTCCTCCAGTGAATCGGACTGGGCACGGGCAATCAGGTGAATAATTGTTTCGGTATCGGCAGTGGTTGAAAAAATAGAGCCACTTTGTTCAAGGGCATGACGAACTTCCGGGGCATTAACCAAATTTCCGTTGTGGGCAACAGCAATGCTCCCACGGGAATAATCAACCACAATTGGCTGACAATTTTTCATGTCATTGCCGCCAGCAGTCGAATAACGAACATGACCAATAGCGGCACGCCCTGGTAATTTATCAAAGATAGCATCCCGTTTAAAAACATCAGCGACCAGCCCCATCCCCAGATGAGCTTTCAGTTGCACCCCATCTGAAGCAACAATGCCACAACTCTCCTGACCACGGTGTTGCAGGGCATAAAGGCCCAGATAGGTCAGGTTGGCAGCTTCTGGATGGCCGAAGATCCCAAATACACCGCATTCTTCATGAAGTTTATCGAACATGAATATCAATGGCTCCTTAAAGTTAATTATACAGAGGAGATTCAGGTCGTTAGGCAGCATCTCCAGGCGATCAAGTCCACCTACAGTCAACAAGCCTAACCACCTTCAGCCTGACTCCTAAAGTAGCTCTTCCTGAATGAATCGAACCGCATTTTTATACAGTAACAGCCCCATCCCCTCTTCAGGGAGTTCTTCTCGAGTCCAGCGGGGATGGTGAGTTCGGTGGACATAGGCTTCAGGATGCGGCATTAAACCGAAAAGACGACCGGTTGGATCACAAATTCCGGCAATCGCTGCCAGACTTCCGTTTGGGTTTTCAGGATAACTCTGGGTCGGTTGACCCGTATTGTCAGCATATTTCAGCACCGTTAAATGAAGATCTTCAAGTTGCTGCAAAGTTTCAGAGTCAAGCGTCACAAATTTTCCCTCGCCATGACGAACCGGCAGGTAAAGATCCTCCAACCCTTGGGTAAAAATACAGGGGGAATCTGAAGCAATCTGCAACTGACACCAACGATCCTCAAAACGTCCGCTATCGTTGTGAGTGAGGGTGCAAGTTTGTTGAAAATTTCTATCGATAGCGGGCAATAACCCCATTTTAACCAGCAGTTGAAAACCATTACAGACTCCCATTACCAGTTTTCCTGCAGCAATAAACTGCTGCAATTGAACCGCCAGGGAATCAGTGCTGCCTGTCACCGGTGCATACAAGAGCCGATTTGCTCCCGCCTTAGCACTGCCGAGATCATCACCATCCAAAAAGCCGCCTGCAAGATTGAGAAAGTGATAATCATGCAAATGAACTCGGCCTGTGAGCAGTTCGGTGATGTGAACAATATCGACATCAGCGCCGGCCAAGCGGCACGCATGGGCAACCTCACGCTCACAATTTGTCCCGTTGCCGGCAATAACAATCGCTTTGACGGATTTTTTCATTCTACATCTCCCGCAAAGGCGCTTGCCACGCCTGCTTTAACTGTTCCAGAGACTGATGTATCAGGTTCTGTCCCTGCAATCCGTTAATAACCAGATCACCCATATCGATAACATGACCAATACAATGACAACTCTGATCCAAGAACAATTGTTCAAAAGGTTCTTGATACTCGGGATGAACCGTGACCAGCAAACGGCTTTGAGATTCCGAAAAGAGGAGTTTATCGTCACGGATAACAGCATTGACATCAACCAGTGCAAGATCGATCTGCATCCCGAACCCACCTGCAAAAGCAGATTCAGCCAGAGCTACGCCAAGACCACCATCAGACAAATCATGACAGGAAGCAATCAGCCCCTGTTGTTGTGCCCGGTTCAGAGTACGATAACGCAACAATGCGGTTGCAGCGTCAACCTGTGGAACCTGACTCCCAAGCTCTCCATGTTGTGCATAATATTCTGAGCCACCCAGTTCATCGGCTGTTGATCCCAGCAGATAGACTAAATCACCGGGGCGTTTCACATCCATCGATACTGCCTGGCGTGCATCGGCAATCTTACCAATCACCGAGAACAGCACAGTTGGCGGAATTGATATTTTAGTGCCGCCAATTTGGTAATCGTTTTTCATTGAATCCTTACCAGAAATCAACGGCACTCCGAAGGCAACACAATAGTCATACAACGCCTGATTTGCACGCACCAGTTGCGCCGCCTTATATTTTCCATCAGGGGTCTTTTCACTCTCTACCGGATCACACCAGCAAAAATTATCCAAACCGGCAACATGGTCAATATCACCTCCGACAGCGACATAATTACGCAGGCCTTCGTCAATGGCGCAAGCCATCATGTGATAGGTGTCAATATCGCTATAACTGGGACAAATCCCATGGGAGACAACCAGACCTGCAAACGAATCAAGCAGTGGTCGAAAAACCGCGGCATCCGAAGGACCATCATTGGTGACCCCCAGCAGTGGCTTGATCACGGTTCCGGCCTGCACTTCATGATCATAACGGCGGACAACCGATTCTTTGGAACAGATATTTAGTCGGGACAGAAGCTGTTGCAATTCAAGACCGAGATCTTCCGGTTGGCTAAAATCTGGTTCCGCCAACTGTTTTGGCTGCCATTTTGCCGGGATCACCAGTTGCGGAACTCCTGCATGGACAAAATCCATATCCAGATAACAAACGGTCTTTCCCTCATAGAGGCAATGGAAATAGCCGGAATCGGTAAAAATCCCCAGATCGGTCGCTTCGACATCCATCTCGGTTGCCAGAGCAATAAATTCTTCAAGATGGTCTTCAGGGACGGCCAGAGTCATCCGTTCCTGCGCTTCAGAAATGAGAATTTCCCATGGTTGCAGTCCCGGATATTTCAGTGGCGCGCGATCCAGATGGAGTTCAAACCCGCCGGTATCTTCGGCCATTTCACCGACAGAGGAAGAGAGCCCCCCTGCCCCATTATCGGTAATTGAGTTATAGAGGCCCCGGTCACGGGCAATCAGCAAAAAATCAAACATTTTCCGCTGGGTAATCGGGTCACCAATCTGCACCGCAGTCACCGGAGAGCCGGCGTGCAGCTCTTCCGAAGAGAAGGTTGCACCGTGGATACCATCCTTACCAATCCGTCCGCCGGTCATCACAATATGATCACCAACCAGCACCTGTTTTTCGTGACACGGATGACCGTTTAAAAGACGTGGCATCAACGCTGCCGTGCCACAATAAACCAACGGCTTTCCGGCAAATCTTTCATCAAAAACCAGCGAGCCGTTGATGGTCGGGATACCACTTTTATTGCCACCGTGCTCCACCCCTTCAACCACACCTTCAAAAATTCGGCGCGGATGCAGCAACCGTGGCGGTAATTCCTTATCCATAAAAGGTGACGCAAAACAGAAGACATCGGTATTAAAAATCAACCGTGCCCCCATGCCGGTTCCCATACCATCACGGTTGACACCAACAATCCCGGTTAAAGCCCCGCCGTAGGGATCAAGAGCACTTGGAGAGTTATGGGTTTCAACTTTAAAAACAACGCTCCAATCAGAAGTAAACTCTATCACCCCGGCATTATCCTTAAACACTGAAAGGCAATAATCATCAGCACCTAAATTTTCACGCACTTTAGCCGTCGCACCAACTATATAAGTTTTGAACAGGGAATCGATCAGCTGTAAGTTGCCATTTTCATCTTCATATTCAATTTTAGCCGAGAAAATTTTATGCTTACAGTGTTCACTCCAGGTTTGAGCTAAAGCCTCCAGCTCAACATCGGTCAACTCGGTGCCAAGACCGACTTTCTGCCGGTTGATGACTATTTGAGGAGCTGCAATATGCTGCTTGATTTTATGCATTTCCTCAAGATTCAGAGCCAGCATCCCCTGGCGGCTGATATCAAGGAGTTCATTATCAGATAACTGCAGGCTCAGAGTCCGAACGGTTGGAGCAGCAGCATTGACAACCTTGGGGACAAGGAGAGGAACACCAGTCTGGGGATCAAGTTCATCTTGGGATAAAATCGTCCAATGCTGGATTAAGCCGTTCGCCAAAAAACCTTTGGCAATCTTTTCTGCAATAGATTTATCGGTCAAGCCTGAGAGCAGATATTGGGTTGAAGTGTAAACACCTTCTCCCTCAGCAAATGAGCGCCCAGTCAGATACTGAACTGCTTCCTTGGCGGTTCGTCCAGGATTGTCAGTCACTCCCGGTTTAAATCCAACCTCAATCAGCATATCAAAGGAGTTTGCCAGTGTCTGGTTAATAGTGTAGTCCTGAATAACGGGATCAGAGAAGGGTCCAGCAGCAGCCTGCTTCACTTCCTCTCGACTCAGTGCTGCATCAACAGTATAAACGTCCAAGGTTCGTACTGAGAGCAGATTGATATTCAGATGATCTTTAATTTCATGTCGAACCCGTTCACCACGAGCATCCTTGACATCTTTTTTAAGTCCTACAACAATTCTCCAGACCATTTTTACTCCAAAAAAAGAGATGGGGTGGTTATTTGATTCAGGAAACCATTTCTGAACTTGCCTCAAAACAGAAGCTGGCTTCACTCTGTCGCCCAATAATAATTTCCGGGGCATGGCCACAATTGGTTAAAGTCTTACGAAACACTTTCTCTGCAAGGTTCGGACAATTATTTTCTTCACTCAAATGAGCCAGAAATAAAGCTTCAAGACCAGACCAGCAAACTTCTTCTAACATTGTACAGGACTCGTTATTTGACAGGTGTCCATGACGGCTACGAATCCGTTGTTTTAAATCCCAAGGGTAAGAGCTATCCTGCAGCATCTGTTCATCATGATTTGCTTCCAGTACCAGCACCCGGCAGTCTTTTAACTGGTCAACGACCAAGCGGGTCGGCATCCCAAGATCGGTCGCAAAACCAATTTTTCCCTCACTGGATTCAATGGTGAAACCGACCGGATTAACAGCATCATGGGTTGTTGAAAATGAAGAAATTAACAGACTCTGAAAAGAAAAAGTGTCCCCGGCAGTAAAATGCTGCAGAGCATCAATTTTGCCAAGTTTTGGTAAAGCGGCATGAGTTTGTCGGTCAACATAGACAGGGAGATCATAACGACGGGCAAGAGGACCAATGCCACCGACATGATCATGATGCTCGTGAGTCACCAGAATCCCGTGCAAATCAGCACCAGCCAAACCCACAGTAGAAAGGCGCCGCTCGGTCTCAATACCTGACAGCCCGGCATCAATCAATAAACGGCAACCATCGGTCTCGATCAATGTACTGTTTCCGCGGCTACCGCTAGCCAGCAAACATACCCGCACTTAACTGTTCCCTTTCATCCCCCAAGGAGCGTTGCCCTTATACCTAAAATTGCTTGATGCTGCAAGGAGAAAACCGGAAACAAATTTTATTGAAAGTCATTTGCAAAACAGGTAATTTTATGTACTCTTAAGAAGGTGACTCAGTATCGCAGCAAATGTCTGAGAACCTTAGGAGAAACATCCAACAGAATTCTTTCATGAACTTTCCAGGAGGTTATAAATGTCTGTAAAAGTCGCAATTAACGGATTTGGTCGGATTGGCAGAAATGTCATGCGGATCGCCAGTCAATCTAATGCATTCGATGTCGTTGCCGTAAACGATTTGACCGATGCAAAAACTCTTGCACACCTGTTTAAATATGATTCTGTCCATGGCATTTTCCCGGGTCAGGTTGAGACCGATGGCGAGAATCTGATCGTTAATGATAAATCAATTAAAATCCTCTCCCAGCGGGATCCAAGCAAACTCCCATGGCAAGAACTGGGTGTTGATATTGTCATCGAGTCGACCGGATTTTTTAGAACCCGTGACCAGGCAGCGCAGCACCTGACTGCTGGAGCAAAAAAAGTGGTTATCAGTGCCCCGGGCAAAAACTCTGATATCACCATCTGCATGGGAATCAATGAAACAGAATATGATCCTGCTGCCCATAGTATTATCTCCAATGCGTCCTGCACCACCAATTGTCTGGCTCCCGTAGCCAAGGTGTTACTTGAGAACTTTGGCATAGTTCGGGGGATGATGACCACGGTTCACTCGTACACAAACGATCAAAAAATTCTCGACCTTCCTCACGGTGATCTGCGCCGTGCTCGGGCTGCCGGGGTCAATATTATTCCTACAACTACCGGTGCTGCCCAAGCAACCGCACTGGTTTTACCGCAACTCAAAGGCAAACTCGAAGGGATGGCCATACGCGTCCCGACACCCAATGTCTCCCTGGTTGATCTGGTTGTTGAAACCGAAACAGCGACCAGTATCGATGCAGTGAATGCCGCCATGCGCAGCGCTTCTGAAAATGAACTGAAAGGGATTCTGGATTATTGTGACCTCCCGTTAGTCTCGCGCGACTTTAATGGTTCGGCAGCATCTTCAACGTTTGATTCCCTGATCACCAACGTAATCGGTGGAACCATGGTCAAAGTTCTAACCTGGTATGACAATGAGTGGGGTTATTCTAACCGGGTCTTCGATCTGGTACGTTATCTTGCGGCACAATAGGTCACTCAGACAAAAAGAATAACTCTTAGTAAAGCCGGGGCTGTCCCGGCTTTACGGTTTTAAAACTTAGACGGTTCCAAGTTTCATCGATGGCTGTCCCAAAAATTTTACGGGTTAACAAACTCACCCGGTTCGCATCGCAAAAGCTTGGGACAGCCCCTTTTTTGCTGAATACTGGCTCAGTGTCTGCTCTCTCGGAGAAATAAATGTTCAACAAAAAAACGCTAAACGATATTGATGTTAAGGGTAAACGGGTTTTCTGTCGCTGTGACTTCAACGTTCCTATTGATAGCGAGGGCAAGATTACTGACGACACCCGGATTCAGGCAGCACTCCCAACCATCCGCCATTTAATTCAACAGGGAGCGAAAGTGATCCTTGCGTCCCATCTCGGGCGTCCTAAGGGTAAAGCAGATCCAGCCTTCAGCCTCTGTCCGGTGGCAACACACTTGAGTCAATTACTGGGCCAGCAGGTCATTATGGCACCCGACTGCATTGGTGAAAACATTCAACTCTTAGCCCATCAATTGGGTGAGGGTCGGGTTATGCTGCTGGAAAATGTCCGCTTTCATAGTGAAGAAACGAGCAATGATCCAACTTTTGCAGCACAACTTGCAGCCTTGGGTGAAATTTATGTTAACGACGCCTTTGGCACCGCCCACCGTGCGCATGCATCGACTGAAGGGGTTGCCCGTTTGCTACAACCCGCGGTCGCCGGGTTTCTCATGGAGAAAGAACTGCAATATTTAGGTGGCGCGCTGGCAAATCCGCAACGACCGTTTGTAGCAATTCTTGGGGGAGCCAAAGTTAGCGACAAAATCACTGTCATTGAAAATCTGCTGCCAAAAGTTGATGTTATCCTTATCGGTGGCGGGATGGCCTATACCTTTCTTAAAGCTCAGGGGTTTGAGATTGGACAATCGCTGGTCGAAAACGACCGTCTAGCACTCGCGGGAGATCTACTCGACAAAGCCCAAAAAAGTGGTGTCAAATTTCTCCTGCCAACCGATCATCTTGTTGCTGAGACATTTTCTGCTGATAGCCCCTCAATTATTGCCAAAAATGAGAATTTTCCAGTCGTTGGTATGGGTCTGGATATCGGTCCGGAAACAATCAAAGCCTTTGAACAACAAATTAACATTGCAAGAACTGTTGTCTGGAACGGGCCGATGGGGGTTTTTGAGTTTGACAACTTTGCTAAAGGAACGTTAGCTATTGCCAAAGCCTTAGCGCACTCTGACTGTCTGTCAATTATTGGCGGTGGTGATTCTGTTGCGGCAGTCAATAAATCAAATTTACAGGATCAGATGACCCATATCTCAACCGGTGGCGGGGCTTCTTTGGAATTTCTTGAGGGTAAAGACTTGCCAGGTGTTGTTGCATTGACAGATAAATAAGGGAGGTATCAACGATGCGTAAACCGCTCATTGCTGGAAATTGGAAGCTTAATAAAACTATTGCAGAATCCAGGGAACTGGCAACACAACTTGCTCAAAGTCTCAAATCAGTCAGTGACAGAGATGTCGTCATTGCCCCGGTCTTTACTGCATTAACGACTGTTGCAGAGGTCATAAATAAATCACCAATTCAATTGGCCGCACAAAATTGCTACCCCGCAACAGCTGGAGCCTTTACTGGTGAGCTGTCTCCCTTATTTCTCCAAGATGCTGGCTGTCAGTACGTCATTATCGGTCATTCTGAGCGCCGCCAACTGCTAGGGGAAACAGATACATTGATCAATCAAAAACTGGTTAAAGTTCTCGAAACTGGGTTAAAACCAATCCTCTGCGTTGGAGAAACGTTAGCAGAGCGGGAAAGCGATCAGATGCTGGCAGTTTTAGGCAAGCAAATCAAAGCGGGTCTCGCCAACCTCACCGCCGCACAGATGGCAACCGTTGTCATCGCTTACGAACCAATCTGGGCAATCGGTACCGGAAAAACAGCAACGACCGAGCAGGCACAAGAAGCGCACGCGTTTATCCGGGGGTTACTGCAAGAGTTATTTATTCCAGACGTTGCCAACAAAACCCGGATTCTTTACGGTGGTAGTGTCAAACCAAACAACATAGACAATCTGATGGGACAAGAAGATATCGACGGGGCGCTGGTCGGTGGAGCCAGTCTGAATGCCGAAGATTTTGTACGGATCGTCCGCTTTGAAATTTGAACCGTCTCCATCTTCTCAGTTGACACAAGAGGACGGAGATTAATCCAGCGATCAGTGAATCAGATTAACTGAAAACTACGCAGGATAAAAATACCTAACGTCATAAAGATAATTGAGCCCAAAGAGGTTGCTGCAATAATTGCTGCAGCAAGGTGGTGGTTGCCACCCATAGCTTGAGTCATAGGATAACTTGCCGCAGCGGTTGGAGAGGCACACATCAGATAAAGAACAGCCAGTTGTTCACCCCGCAAGCCGATAAATATCCCTCCAAGAGTTATCAGTAGCGGCACAAAAATAAGTTTTCCAGTGGATGCCCAATAGAGCGCTCTGGATCCATGGAACTCATGAAGACGGATTGATGCGCCAGCACAAAGAAGAGCCAGCGGCAATGTTATGCGCGCAAAATAACCACCTGTCGTCAGAAAAAATTCTGGAACCCGGATGCCACTTAACGAGATAATAACCCCCGCTATAATTGCAAGGATTAAGGGATTTTTTGCGATACTGGAAAAAATCCGTAAATAGGTTCCTTTATCGGTTGTTAAATTCTGATGACGCGTCAACGTAATTACGGCAAGAATATTAAACAGGGTCGTTAATACTGCCAGATATATTGATGCTGCAGCGACCACATGATCACCAAAGGCGCTGATACAAAAAGCGAGCCCAATGATCCCCATATTACTGCGGAAGGATCCTTGAACAAAATCAAAACTATTTGGAATTTTACTGGCAATAAGGCGATCAAGAATCAGAAAAACCGCAACGGTCGCCAGAACAGCATAAAAAACCAGCTTATAAGGTGATGGCGTCGCAAAAAGTCCGACCTCCGGTGTTGCAGCGGTTTTTCAGGACCTCGACCTACTATATGTAGGCCTTCGCCCCTGAAAAACCACTACGCC
>JASFYS010000079.1:0-7776 GCA_045047095.1 Desulfuromusa sp.
TGATTCTTCATCTGTTCTACCCACTCTTCAGCCATTCTTTCCTCCATTTTCAGGTTCAACCTGGACTGTCCTTAAGTTATTATTTTCAGGGTCAATACGACCCTGCAACCACAAATATATTATAGAGCCGCTATTTTTATAGAGCCGCTATTTTTGATCCTGTCTCAAAATAATGTTGCCGGATGACCTTTTCGATTAAATCACGATCTCCCGATTTGACACTTTCGACAATCTCCCGATGGCGCCTGCCAATCTCAGCAGGGCTATAGAGTCTTCCCCAGGATTTAAAAAACAAAATATGTAATTTAAGGCTGAGGCGATTCGTATATTCCAATAATTGGACATTATTGTTCTTGCTGATCAAAAGATCGTGAAATTCTCCACCCGTCTCTATCACCATTTTATGGTTCTTCTTATTGGCAAAACTCTCCATCTGATCGACCATACTCTCCAGCTTTTCAATTTCTTCAGCGAAAAACTGGTTACCGATTTCCATAACAGCATACCCCTCCAAAACTCCCCGAGTGGCATAGCTGTCAATAATCTGCTTGGAAGAAAAAACCGGAATAAAATTTCCGACCTGAGGTCGATAATCGACCAGACCAATCATGATCAACTCTTTCATCGCCTCACGAATCGGCGCCCGACTGATTCCCATTTGCTCAGCAAGAAGGGTCTCTTTTAGCTGGTCACCCGGGCTCAGATCCCCATCCAATAAAAGTTGATAAACGTAGTCCACAACTTGATCTTTATAGGTTTTTTTTACTATTGGCATAAATAAATAACTTTCAGAATCCAAGATGTCGACATTAGACATCTTGGAGCAAAAAGAAGTCAAGGCTAAAATGATCCAGACCTATTGAATATCAGTATCAATATATATTAAATTTAAAACATAGCGGTTGACTTTCAAACTTCCATCAATATAATGTGCCATTGCACAAAACATAGGGAGAATAACGAACTGGTTACCCTGCCAATATTCGAGAATGAAGACAACGCTATTCAGGAGGAAGTCAAAGTGAAAACGTATGATGTATTAATTATCGGTGGCGGTCCCGCTGCAATTACAATTTCCAAAATCTTAGGAAAAGTTAAAAAGGTGGGAGTTATTCGACCTGAAGATTATTCGATGATCTATTGTGCCATGCCCTACGCCATTGAAAAAGTTGTTGCTCTGGAAAAAACCTTTAAACAAGATAGTATCGTGACTGAGTCTGGAGCAGATTTAATCCGTGATAAGGTTGCCAGTGTTGATTTTGAAGCTAAAACAGTCTTGACTGAGCAGGAACAATCCTTCGGTTATGACAAGCTGGTTATTGCTACCGGTTCAGTGCCATTTTTACCACCGATAGAAGGGATCGACTTCGAGGGGGTATTTGTCTTTAAGTCGGAAGATGATCTCAAATGTTTGAACGAAGCAGTGAGAACGAAAAAGCTCAAAAAAGCGGTTGTTGTCGGTGCCGGAGCTATTGGGGTTGAACTTGCACTGGCATTAAATAATTCAGGCCTAGAATGTCATTTGGTGGATATGGCAAAAACAGTACTCCCTAACCTGCTTGATCCGGAAATGTCAGTTGATGCAGAAGCAGAACTTAAAAATGCCGGTTTAAAGTTGCATATGGAAAGTAAGACAGAAAAGATTCTTGGTAATCAACAAGCTGAAAAAGTTGTCCTGGACACAGGAGAAGTTATCAATCTCACGGATGAAAATAATTCTCATGGTATTGTTGTTTTTGCCGTTGGCATGCGCCCCCGGGTTAAAATTTTTGCAGGAACCTCCTTGGAAATTGGCAAGTTAGGGATTGTTGTTGACAGTAAAATGCAGACAAATATCCCCGACGTCTATTCGGTTGGGGACTGTGCTCAATTTGTCAGCGGTATTACCGGAGAATTAACCGAAGGAAAACTGGCGACTAATGCGGTTCCAATGGCACGACTTATGGCCAAGAATATGCTCGGCGCAAACCGTGAATATTCCGGTTTTTTCAACGGTGCGGCAACCAAAGCAGGTCATTTGTTTATTGGTGGAACCGGATTAAGTGAAGAGGCTGCCAAAAATAAATATGATGTGGTCACCTGCTATTCTGAATTGACCACAACCTTCCCGATTATGCCTGAGGCCAAGCCAGTCAAACTGAAACTTATTGCTGACCGGAAAACCTTGAGAGTTCTAGGAGCACAGGTTATCAGTGGCAATCCGGTTGCCGACAAAATTGATATTATTACTCTCGCTATTCAAAGCAAGCTGACCGTTGTCGATATGGCCAACTTCAGCTATTCAGCACAACCATATCAATCATTTTTCCCGGCAAGCAACCTGATTGTTGCTTGTGCAGAAGGAATTCTGGATAAAGTCAATTCGGATGATTTGGTTCACTAGTACCCCCGCATGGTTGATCGTAACACTGACTAAACCCCGCCCCATTTATCCAACTTAAATGGATAAACGGGGCGAGCAATTATTCTGTTACCGGAATTTCAATCAAATTTGGTTGGCCGGATGCGATTCCCGCCTGAATCGCTGCGGCAATATCCCCTGCCCGGGTTGACAATATCCATAGCAATAAATTTATCCTTCTGCGCTGAGGTGAAATGGGGTTGTGCACCTTGCGCCTTCTGACCACAAGATATAGGCACTTTAAGCGTAAAAATAGCGTAATTATTCAGCAAAAGCGGGGTTGTCCTGAGTGGTGCTAATCTAAGCAACGCTGTAGTAAATTCGGGACTGTCCCCAGGTTCATCGGGGGCTGTCCCAAGAAGTTTACGGACTATGAAACTACAGTGAGATTCGATACAGCGTCAAACCCGTAAAAAAGGGACAGCCCCCGGTAAGGCTGGGGACAGTCCCGTTTTACTAGCAATTCTTCTGAATAGTTACAAAATAGCTTATATGAAACATCCAGAGTGGGCGAATGAACTACCCCGCAGCAAGCTACGGGGTATCAACAGCTTGCAATCTTTGTTAATTCTCGAAGCAAGCTTCGGGGAATAAGACCCAAATAAAGACTATTTAATCTTTGACTATGAATAATAGCCAGGTTAGTATTGCATAATATTCTTTTCACTCATTCAGGATATGCCAACAGCAATTCTCGGCTACCCGGTAAAACCGCCAAAACAGGGGGCTCGAGATTTTTGCTTTCGTAACCATGCGGGCTATTTGCCCCAGTGTTCGCCAGTCATAACGGCGGCTATTTTTTCTTGGAGAGTTAGCTCAAACATCTGAATTTATCCGTTCCAGCTTGGGAAAGGGGTAAATTATGACCAGATCAACTTTATGCATGCCAGTACTCTTCTCTCTTCTCTTTCTTGTAATCGCCGGTGTGATTCCGGGTACATCCTTTGCCGCCAGTCAAAAGTATAAGATTCTCTATGTCGACTCCTACCACGCAGAATACCCCTAGAGCGCCGGAATTACCTCCAGCATCAAGAAGGTTCTGTCAGATCGTGCTGATATCATATTAAAAATCACACGCATGGACACCAAGCGCAACATTTCTGAAAAATATAAAAAGGAGGCGGCATTAAAAGTAAAAAAACTGATTGAGCAATGGCGTCCAGATATTGTTATCGCCAGTGACGATAATGCCTCTAAATATCTGGTGGCTCCCTATTACAGAGATAGCGACCTGCCGTTCGTTTTTTGCGGAATAAATGGAAGCGCGGATCCGTATGGTTTCCCAACCAAAAACATTACTGGAATGGTTGAAGTCGCACTGGTAGAAGAGGGGGTTAAGGCGCTGCGAAATCTGACCACCAAAAACCGGCGTATCGGGTTCATTGCAGCTGATGTGACTTCAACTCATCAGATCCTCGATTATGGGCGCACCATTATTAATATCCCTCCAGAACGAGTTCACTTTGTGACGACGATGGAGCAATGGCAGTCAGCCTACCTGCAGTTGCAAAGGACAGCAGATATCCTGCTTGTTGGCCCCTGGAACGGTATTTCCGGTTGGGATGAGAAGGAGAATGTCGCTTTTATCCTCGAAAACAGTCGGATCCCCTCTGTCTCATTCTACAACTATATGTACCAGTACAGCCTTCTCTCTTTCGGCACTCTTGCAGAGGAACAGGGTGAATATGCCGCCAAGACAGCTCTTGCCATTCTCGATGGAGAAAAACCTGCCAATTTTCCCATTGTCCGTAACCACAAAGCTAAAATCCTTCTCAACATGAAGCTGGCAAAAAAAATGGGGATCAAATTTCCGATAAGCCTGGTACAAAATGCCAGTTTTATCAGTGCCACAAAAAAGAAATTGCTTTATGTCAATTCGTATCATCATGGTTATGGCTGGAGTGATGGTATTGAAAGTGGTCTGCTCAAAGCCCTCTCGATCACAGTCCGAGACGATGGATCATTTGATACTACTGATAGTGATGTTGAAATCAAGATGGCGTATATGGATACCAAACGCAATCCCGGAGAGACGTTTAAAAAACAGGCAGCTCTCAAGGTCAAGAGTGTCATTGACGAGTGGCAGCCCGATATTGTGGTTGCCAGTGACGATAACGCTTCAATGTACCTGATCGCTCCTTACTACAGAAATAGTGAATTGCCATTTGTCTTCTGCGGGGTCAACTACTCCGCAGATCAATATGGTTTTCCTACCGACAATATTACCGGGATGGTGGAGATATCACCTACCCTTCAGGTATTGAAAGCACTGAAACCTTATGCACAAGGCGAGCGGGTGGGATATTTAGGAACGAATGTTTTAGCCGGGCGCAAGGACGTAGAATGGTTGCTATTGCAACCAGATATTAATCTGGTGGTCACCAGGCTCGTTGACACGTTTGCAGAGTGGAAAAAATCCTATCTGAAATTACAGGAATCGGTTGATATGTTATTGATGATAAATCCTCTCAGCGTCAGTGGATGGAACCATGAAGAAGCTGTCAGATTTGTTCTTGAAGAGACTAAAATTCCCTCCGGGACGACACTTCTGCAAGCCGTCCCGTACGTTCTTCTCGGACATGTCATGGTTGCGGAGGAACAGGGCTGGTGGGCAGGAAAAACGGCTTTAAAAATTCTTAAGGGAATTTTGCCTTCACAGATCCCACTGACAAGAAATCAAAGTTCAAGCTACTACCTGAATATGGAACTTGCCAAAAAGTTAAAAATACAAATAACCATGCAAGATATTAAAAACGCCACCTTTGTCGATATGGAAAAGAGATGAAGATAAACTCAATCAAAACAAGGCTTCTTCTTATTGTATTGGTCGCTTTTCTATTGACGGCAGCGAGCGTTATTGGGGTTGTCAATAATAAAGCGATGCAGATAATCGATGAAAATGCTAACAATTTTTATAGCGAAAAAGTCGATACTATTTGGCGGATGCTGGATAGAAGCAACCACACATTACAGCAAACGGGTCTGATTGATGCCTATCAGGAAGATTTTCAACGCGCAGTTATTTCCGAAATAAAACGGACCTACTACAAACAAAATGGGACTCAGACCTATCCCTTCATTATTGACAATGAGGGTGCCGTCGTAGTGCATCCGCTACTGCCAACCGGTCATACCGGAAGCGATGAAAAAAAAATAGCTAATCAACTGCTCTCCAAAGAGCGTGCCCCATTTGTCAGCAACTATAAAGGTGTTGACTACTGGTATTGTCACCGCAAATTTGAGCCGTGGAATTGGGTAGTCGCCTACGCTGTCCCGTTGAATATTAAATACCAACCGGCTGTTGAACTACGCCTGACCCTCTCCACTATTATCGGGGTTATTTTTGTTGTCGTGCTCTTTGTTGTCGTGCTCTTTGTCCTCATGTTCATGCTTTCGCGCATCATCAATCCGATTATCCATTTAACAATAATCACTGGTAAAATGGCCGATGGAGATTTTAAGCAAAAATTTGGCATAAAAGAAAATATCAAGGGCAAGGATGAGGTTTCCCAGCTTAGTCATAGCTTTATCCTGTTGCAGGAGTCAATTGAAGAGAAGATCAACAGTCTCAATAATGAGATTTTCGAGCGTGAAAAAATTGAAAAGCAGACCCGTTTACTTGCAACTGTTGTGGAAGAAGCAAATGAGGCAATTTGTATCATAACCCTTGACGGTATTGTTACTTATGTCAACTTAGCCTGGCTTAAAATGCATGGTTTTCAATCTGCCAATAAGGTTGTCGGTCAAAAATATAATATCTTCCATACCGAAGAACAATATAAAGAGGATGTTGTTGCCTGTCTCGATAAAGTTAGAGCGCAACGAGGGTGCTATACTGAAATCGCGCATCTGCATCAAGATGGATCAACTTTTGATACGGAAATGAATATTCTCCTGTTGGATGCGGAGAAAATTCCAGACGCCTGTATGGTGATATTGGCTCAGGATATTACCGAACGCAAATCGATTGAAGAGCGTCTCCGCCATTCGCAGAAAATGGATGCAATCGGCCAACTCGCCGGTGGTGTAGCTCACGATTTCAACAATATGCTTGGCGGTATTATGGGAGCGGCAGAGTTGTTGAAACGTTCCAAAAACTTAGGAGAAAAAGAAAAAAAATATATCGACATGCTTATTAATGCCAGTGAAAGAGCTGCCGATCTTACCACCAAACTCTCGGCATTTGGCCGCAAAGGAAAAACTGAGTCGAAGGCTGTGGATGTCGATACAGTCGTGTCAAACACATTAGGTATTGTGCAACAGACTTTCAATAAAAATATTAAAGTAACAACCGCAATGGAAGCAACTGAGACAATTGTCGTGGGAGATCACACCGGGTTACAGAACGCTCTGCTTAATTTGTGTATCAATGCCGGTCAGGCTATGCCGGATGGGGGTGATTTGACGATTACCACCAGAAATATACATTTAGACAGCGAATATTGTAACACCCTCCCTTTCGCTATCGAGCCAGGAAAATATGTCGATTTAGAGGTGACCGATACTGGTCCTGGTATCGATGATGATGATATAGAGCATATTTTTGAGCCGTTTTTCACGACCAAGGAGGTTGGAAAAGGGACGGGATTGGGACTGGCTTCGGTCTATGGAATGGTTGAAGAGCATCATGGGGCGATAACAGTTTCCAGTGAAAAGGGTCGCGGGACAACCTTTCATCTTATGCTTCCCTGTTCAAATGAATCGGTCAACAACAAACAGGATAGCTCCGAAGAGTTTCAGATTCATGCCTCTGGTTGTATTCTGCTTGTGGATGATGAAGATATTATCCGTGCAACCGGAAGAGCCCTGCTTGAAGAAATTGGCTATACGGTTGTTACGGCGGACAATGGGCGTGCAGGCGTCGATATATTTAAAAAATCACCGACTGAATTTAACATTATCATTCTGGATATGATCATGCCGGAAATGAATGGCACTGAAGCTTTTTATGCCATCAAAAAGATTGACCCCAATGCTACAATTTTTATCGCATCCGGATATACAAAAGAGGAAAAACTGGATGAACTGGAAAAACACGGATTAAGCGGTTTTATTCATAAACCATACAAACTAAACGAATTGATTAAATTGATTACCTGTTCATAGATTGAAGTAGATGACATAAAGTAGGTGCCAACTTTATAGCATATAAGGCTGGAAAGAGGTGTCCATTAAAACCTGCCTGCATTGTCCTCCCTGTCGGCTTAGCAATCAAAATCCTGATAGAATACAGAGATGCCTATACCGGCAATAACGCATGCCGTTGATCCGTTTATGTTGTCACCGGAATTTCAATCAGGTTCGGCACTCCGGAGGCAATACCAGCTTTGATTGCCTCAGCAATATCGCTTGCCCGATCAACCCGGCTGGCCGGG
>JASFYS010000080.1:0-17433 GCA_045047095.1 Desulfuromusa sp.
TTTTCCGCAGCAATTTCAGTCATGGTCTGCAGGAACCTGAGTTGTAATGCTCCCTGTTGGGCGGATATCCGTTCCGCTGCTTTGGCCAGGGTTGCCGAGGCCTCAAATTCTCCGGTGGCATGAATCACCTTGGCGCGCCGCTCCCGCTCCGCTTCTGCCTGCCGTGCCATTGCCCGTTGCATTTCTGTGGGCAGGTCAACATGCTTAATCTCCACATTTGAGATTTTAACTCCCCAGGGGTCGGTCTGTCGGTCAAGGATTTCCTGGAGGTTGTGATTGATTTTATCCCGCTGCGCAAGCAGATCGTCCAATTCAACTTGTCCTAAGATGCTTCGCAACGAGGTCTGAGCCAGTTGGCTGGTAGCGTACAGATAGTTGTCGACTTCAATCAGCGCTTTTTCTGGCTGGACGACACGAAAATAGAGAACCGCATTGACTTTAACTGAGACGTTGTCCCGGGTGATAATGTCCTGCGGTGGGACATCCATGGCAATGGTACGCATATTGACTTTTTTCATCTGGTCAACGATGGGAATAATAAATTTCAGGCCTGGCCCTTTAACCCCGGCAAACCGACCAAGACGAAAGACAACCCCACGTTCATATTCGAGTAGAATTCTGATGGCAGATGCAATAATCACCACCACGAAAGCGAGTGCAATAATCCAGAAAAAACCAAATCCAAATCCAAACATAACTAGTCCTCCTCTGGCTCGATCATCTCCGTCGAGCGGTCTGTTTTGACTGCTTTGACTCTCAGTTTTAAGCCGTCTAACACCTGAACAATTTCGATATCGACTCCTGCAGGTACCGGCTCGTCGGAACAGGCATACCAGTATTCGCCATGAATAAAAACTTTCCCTTTAGCGTGGATTGGTTCGATGGCTTTGCCAATTTCTCCGACCATCCCTTCTTGGCCTGATATGACCGGTCGGCGCTGGGTTTTAATGACCATTCCGGTTGCAAGCAGAAAGAACCCGGCACTGACCGTCACTGTCGCAGCGATCACTGCCCAGGAAATCTGCAGGTAGGGTTCGCTGCTGTCGATCAGCATCAAGGAACCGAATGCCATGGAAACAATGCCCCCAATTGAGAGCATCCCATAAGAAACGACCTTTACTTCCAGGATAAACAGGATCACGGCTAATAGAATCAACAGCACACCGACGTAATTGATCGGCAGGGATGAGAAGGCAAATAGTGCCAGCAGAATAGCGATAGCGCCAATCGCACCGGGCAGCACCACCCCAGGCTGGGAAATTTCAAAGAAAATACCGATGATCCCTAGCATCATCAATAAATAGGCGATATTAGGATTGCTCAGAGCGTTGAGAATTTTCTGGCGCCCGCTCATCTCTACTGGTTGCAGGGTCGCACTCTTGCCATTAAAAGTCAGAACCTTGCCATCCCGGATATACTTGTAGCCATCCAATTGTTTCAGTAAAAGTTCAGTGTTGTCGGCAATCAGGTCAATAACCGATAATTCCAGAGCTTCTTGTGCAGAGATAGAGACGCTTTCTCTCACCGCCTGTTCCGCCCAATCCTGATTGCGCCCACGTTTTTGCGCCAAACTTCTGGCATAAGCGGCGGCATCATTCTCGACTTTCTCCATCATTGCACTATCCGGCTGATTCCCCGGCCCTATGGCCACCGGATGGGCTGCTCCAATATTTGTGCCCGGAGCCATAATGGCAAAATCGGCTGCCAGAGTGATGAGTACCCCGGCTGAAGCTGCTCTTGCACCTTGAGGGGCAACGTAAATGATCACCGGAATCACCGAATTTAATTCAGCTTGAATAATCTCCCGCATAGCTGTATCCAAGCCACCTGGGGTATCGAGTTGAATCAAGATGGCTGGTTCGGAATTCTGATTAGCAGCAGAAATTTGGTTTGAGATAAATGCAGCGGTGACCGGGTTGATGGCTGAGGCAATACTCAGGTAGCGGATCAGTATTTGGGCAGTATCGCTGGGGCGAACGGGAGAACCGACCGTCAGGATCAGAACAATAAGTGTGGAGAACGCAATTCTTCTCATATCTCTAGCTTAGCGTTGATTTGTGAACTGTCAATTCTATAGCAACTGTAGTTAAAGGTAAAAATATGTAAAAAGGCCAAAGAAGTTCTTGATTTGTGGGTTCAAAACAAATAAACTGCCAGATTATTTTAAATGAGTCTTGACTGAAGGTATTGATAGTATCGAGTCGTTTTAAGGCAAATATTTTGATGCGGGTGCCGGAATTCTCTGAGCACCCTCTTTGTATTTAAGTGCCAGAGAGAAATACTGGTGTGTTTTCTTTCTTTTTCACAGGGGAACCTGAGAATGGCGTTAGTTTAAGAGGATTTCCAGCAAAAATGTGACTGTCCCTGAACGGGGGCTGTCCCAGGCTTTTGCGATGTGAACCACCACAGTTTCTTAGCCCGTAAACTTCTTGGGACAGTCCCCGATGAATCTGGGGACAGTCCCAAATTTACTACAATATTGATTAAACTAGCACCATCCTGGAGAACCTATGAATCTTAAAGATCAACTTATGCAAGACATGAAAGAGGCGATGAAAGCCAGACAGGCTGATCGTCTCGGGACTATTCGTCAGTTGCGTAGTGCAATTAAAAATAAAGAGATTGAACTGCAACAAGAGCTTGACGACAACGGTGTCCTCAGTGTTATCGGCACCGCAGTAAAACAACGACGTGAAGCGGCACAGATGTACAGCGAAAACAACCGCCCCGAGTTAGCGGCCAAAGAAGAGAATGAGCTGGCAGTTTTGCAACAGTATCTTCCTAAGCAGTTAAGTGAAACCGAAATTCGCGATATTGTGACCACGGTGATCGCTGAACTTGGGGCAACATCGATGAAAGAAATGGGAAAGGTTATGCCTCAGGTCATGGCAAAGACCAAAGGCTCGGCTGACGGTAAAATAGTTAATCAATTAGTACGGGAACTTCTAGCAGAATAATTCGGAGAGATCTTTGGGTCTGGTTGATATCACGATATTGGCGATTCTCTGTTTCTTTCTGTTGAAAGGGATATTCAGAGGGTTGTTAAGAGAGGTTTGCTCGCTTCTGGGTCTGGTCTTGGGAGGGGTTTTTGCTTTCACCTTTTATCTGCCATTGGCGCAGCTTCTCAAAGATTCCTTTAATCTTCCGGAAAAGCTTTGCGTCTGGGGTTCTTTTCTCGCTATTTTTCTGTTTCTGATTATTCTTTTTGCGGTGATTGGTTTTGTTCTGCATCGATTTGTTAAGCTCATTTTCCTGGGCGGATTTAATCGATTGGCGGGAGCGATATTTGGCATTATTCAGGGAGTTGTGGTTCTGGCGATGATTGTTCTTGCACTTAACTCACCAGTGGCTCCAGATGCTGTCAGGGGAATGATCAAAGGGTCACAACTGGCACCCCCATTTGCCACTCTTGGGGGGGCAATATTTTCCGGGAGTCAAAGTTTAATTGGACGCTAGCAGGGCGATGATCTGTAACGAAGCGGCATTGCAACGGCTTGAGTATCCACGTTTGAGAGGTCTTCTGGCAGGTCAGACTCAGTCTGAACCCGGATATCTACAAGCGGAACAATTGCAACCCCTGGCGGATCAGGCTGATATTGAAACCGCCCTGACCGAGGTGGATGAGGCGGTTCAGTGGCTCATTGATGGCCAGGCTCCTTCACTTGGCGGCTGCTGGAATTTGTCAGAACTGCTTGGATTGGTCAGGGCTGAAGGTCGTTTGATTGCTGCTGAGGATCTGCTGAAGGTTGCGCAGTCATTGCGGATTATGGAAGATTGTCGCCTCTGGTTTAAATCGCAGAGTCAAAAACTTTCATTATCTCACTTGGCTTTTGAAATTATACCACTGGTTGAGTTGCAGCGGCGTTTGCGGGATTCGATTGGATCACGTGGCGAGCTTCTCGATAGTGCTTCGTTTGAACTGGGCGATTTACGCTATCAGATTCGCCAGACTCGCAGCCGCATCAAGCAACAGTTGGATCACCTGTTAACGGGTGATCAATCTTCCAGTTTGTTTCAAGAGCGGCTGATCACAATTCGTAATAACCGTTATGTGGTGCCGTTAAAGAGTGATTGTCGCGGGCAGCTAAAGGGTTTTGTCCAAGATGAATCAGCCAGTGGTCAGACCCTCTATCTGGAACCATCACAAGTGCTGGAGGGGAATAACCGTCTGCAACAACTATCCCGCGAAGAGCAACGGGAAGAACGGCGTATCCTTCTGGAGTTGGCAGGTCTCGTACGTCGGGATGCGGCTATTTTACAGAATAATCAGAGGCTTCTGGCTCGGATTGATCTTCGTTTTGCGATGGGGCGTTTGTCGCGTAGTTATCATGGCTGTCGACCTGAACTTGTCAGTGACTCGATTATCGAACTGAAACAGGCGCGCCATCCATTGTTGATGGAGGCTGAGGGTCGATTTGATCTCTCTGCCGCCGTGGAAATTGATGTGTTGCTGGGGGAAAAGTGTCAGGCTCTGGTGATCAGCGGTCCGAATACCGGGGGGAAATCGGTCGCGCTAAAAACTTTGGGGTTGCTGTTATTGATGGTGCGTTCGGGACTTCATGTTCCCTGTCATCCTGATAGCCGCTTGCATCTCTATCAGCATCTGCATGTTGATATTGGCGATGAGCAAAGTATTGCGCAGAACTTGTCAACTTTTTCAGGTCACTTGTTGAAGATTCGGGATATCCTCGAACAGGCCGATTCTGAAACCCTGGTATTACTCGATGAAGCGGGAACGGGAACCGATCCTGCTGAAGGGGCAGCCTTGGTGCAAGCGGTGCTTGACCAGCTCTGCCAGCAGGGAGCAAAAACTCTGCTGACAACTCACTTAGGTCAATTGAAGCATTTTGCTCATGAACAGACGGGGATTGAAAATGCGGCGGTCGAATTTGACCCCGAAACTCTGGCACCAACGTATCGATTGCGGTATGGAATTCCAGGGGCAAGTAGCGCTTTAACAACAGCCAGTCGGTTAGGATTACCACCGCAGGTTCTTCAGCGTGCTATTCAATATCTGGGGCAGGAAGAGCACGATCACAGTGCCTTGTTGTCGAAACTGAACACCAGACAACAAGAGTTGGAACAAGAACTTTTGTTGGCCAGGCGGTCTAAACTTGAAGCTGATGCGGCACAGCAATTACGCAAGAAGCAATTACAACAGCTCAAAGAGAAAAAGCAGGAGATCCTTGCCCGGGCGACCCGGCAAGCTGATGAGTTAATTGCTACGACCGAATCACGCATGAAGGCATTGCGGAGACGTAAACCCGGTTCTGTCGTGCCGCAACAGGCCGTGGATGAAAAGCAGCAATTTTCTGCAGCCCGAGAAGACCTGACACCCTTTAAGCCGAAACCAAAGCGATCAGGAGTTGTCCCGGTTCAATTAAGGGTTGGGGAATTGGTACGCATTGTTGCGTTAGGGGTTGAGGCGCAGGTTGAGCGTGTGCATGAAACGAGTATTGATCTACAGGTTGGTGGCAAGCGGCTGCGACAGCCTCTCGAGGCCTTGGAGCAATTGAACCCACGCCGTTTTGTTACTGTGTCTAATGGTGGCGGGCAGGTTTCTCGAAAAATGCTGGATCGGCAGATCAGTCCGCAACTCAAACTGATCGGTCAGCGAGTTGATGAAGCATTGGCGCAGTTAAAGCGTTTTATTGATGATGCATTGTTGAGTAACCTACAGCACATCGAAATTATTCATGGCTCAGGAGAAGGAATTCTGCGTCGTGCAGTGCGTGAACATCTGGCTGGAGAGTCAGAGGTGACTGCTTTTTACGCTGCTCCGATAGATCAGGGTGGAGACAATATTACTATCGCCGAATTGAATGGGTAAAGAATGTCCGGGCAAATTTCAGAGAGTAAAATCAATGAAGTTCGTGAACAGACAGATATTGTCGAGTTAATTTCTCAATATGTCAGTTTGAAGCGTTCCGGTGCTAATCATACCGGACTCTGTCCGTTTCATTCGGAAAAATCACCATCGTTCAGCGTTAATGCTGCGCGGCAATTTTTTCATTGTTTCGGTTGCGGTGTTGGTGGAGATGTTTTTTCCTTTCTGATGAAAACCGAAGGGCTCGCTTTTCCTGATGCGGTACGGCGGTTGGCAGAACGGGTCGGAATCGAACTGGAAGAGCATACCCCGTCGCCTGAAGAAGAACTTCGAGAACGGCAACGGGAACGTCTCTACCGGGTGAATGAAGTTGCAGCAGCCTATTTCCATCAGCTGCTGATGGAGCATCCGGCTGGTGAGCCTGCACGGCAGTATATGAAGATCCGTGGTTATGGACGCAAGGCTGCAGGGGAATATCAGATCGGCTTCGCACTTGATTCCTGGGATGGGCTGAAAAAATATTTAGACGCAGAGGGTCTTGCCGCTGATGATGTTCGGACTCTGGGATTGATTCGACCGGGAAAACAGGATCGTGGTGATTATGATCTATTTCGTGGCCGGTTGATCTTTCCTGTTTATGATCTGTCTGGCCGAATTGTTGCTTTTGCTGGGCGGGTCTTGGACGATAGTAAACCAAAATATATAAATTCCCCAGAATCGCCTGTCTATCACAAAGGGCGGATTTTGTTTGGCCTGTATCAGGCACGACAGGCAATGCGGCAGAGTGGAGAAGTCCTTCTGGTGGAAGGTTATTTTGATCAGCTGGCGTTGTATCGAGCCGGGTTCCCCCAAGTCGTTGCGACTTGCGGAACCGCTCTAACCGTTGACCATGCGCGACTCCTTAAACGTTATGTCCAGCGGGTTGTCCTGCTGTTCGATCAGGATAACGCCGGCAAGAAGGCAACCTTTAAAGCGATGACGGTGCTGCAGGAGGAGGGTGTCCCTGCCGCAGTGATTGAACTGCCAAGTGGTGAAGACCCTGATTCCTTTATTCAAGGAGAAGGGGCGGAAGCTTTCCGCGACCGGTTGGAAAAAGCGCGCTCGGTCATGGATCTGTTCATGGATGATATCCTGGCTGAAGCAGGAAGTGGCATTGAACAAAAAGTCCGGGCTGCGGAACAGATTGTAGAACAGATTGCCGGACTGAGTAGTGAGCTGGAACAGGATCTTTATTTAAAAGAGTTAGCCCAGCGTAGCGGTATTGATCTTGAGCGGTTGAAGCAGGTGAAGAGAAAGATTTCAGGCTCGGAAAAGCAGAAAAACAGACGGATTGATGCTGTGCCATTACCACAAGAAGAATATTCCTATTCGCAACAGCGAGTACCAGGAAATAGTACAAAACAACAAAACATTCCATGGAGTCTGGATGAAAACAGGCTGCTGTGTTTGATTTTCCACCGGGTTGATGCGCGGCAAAGAATTTCGGTAGAAAGCTTGAATTCTTTCTTCCATTCTGAATCTGCCAAAAATATCGCCGAAAAATTGTTGAAGCAGTTCGAGGCTTCAGAAGTTTTGAATCTACAAAAAGTTGGTGAAGGGTTACTGTCCGAAACTCTGAATTCTTTCATGCTTGTGGCTAGCAGCCCTCCCGAAGAATCAGCGGGTGATATCGATAAAATACTTGCTGATTTTAAAAGAAAGCGAGATAGGAAGCCAAGACTCGAGATAGAAAAGGCCAAAAATAAACAGTTATTTGGCCAAAATTATTAGCAAAATACATAAAAAGTTACTTAAAGAGTTTAAAAATTTGAAGTAGCGGTTACACTTACTAGAATATATAAGTCTGCATATGTTCAGACGGCAGAGGAGAATAGGTCATAATGGCAAAAAAAATAAACCCGGATGAAATTCAGCAACTCATAGATATGGGGAAGGAAAAAGGTTTCCTGACCTATGATGAAATCAATGATATGTTGCCAGCCAACATGGTGTCCTCAGAGCAACTTGAGGATGTGATGGGGATGTTTGGTGAAATGGATATTGAAATAGTTGAATCTGAGAGTAAGGCTTCACATTCAAAAGACGACGATAGCGAAGAGGATGAACGGGAGGTTGAACTTGAGGCTGGTACTCTTGGGAGAACCAGTGATCCGGTGCGTATGTATCTTCGTGAAATGGGGCAGGTTGCACTGTTGACTCGTGAAGGCGAGGTTGAAATCGCTAAACGGATTGAAGAGGGTGAAGCGCAGGTGACAAAGGTGGTGATGCGTACCCCGATTGCGGCTCAGACGGTAGTGAAGCTTCTTTCACGGCTTGAAAAAGAGCAGACCCGGGTTTCCGATATTACCCGCGATTATGATGAAGAAGAGGGTGGCGAAGCCGAAGGAAAACAGCGTAAACGGTTGCTGGAACTGTACGAAAAACTCCGCTCCCTGGAACAACATTTACTGGAAATCCATGCTTCTTTGCAGGGCACCCCTGGCAAGAAAAAACGTCAAGAATTAGAAGCTCAGGAAAGCGCAGATCGGAAGCAGCTGGTTAAGTTGCTGCGTGAAATTCGGCTGAAAGATTTTCAGGTTGCTAAGATTGTTGATCGTCTTAAGGACATGGGGAATCAAATTAAGAAAGGGAGGGCTGAGATTGCTGATTGCGAAGAGAAGGTCAGTCGTCCTTATGCTGAAATTGGTAATTATTTGACCCGAATGCGACAGAGTGATGAAGATGCGCACGCTGTTGCTGAAGAGTTGAATGTTGCCGGTGATGTTCTGTTGTCGGTTGAAAAACGGTTGCTGTCAGCCGAACGAAAGTTTCAACGGGTGGCTGAAGAGTCTGGATTTGAGCCTGAAGATTTGATCGAATATTTAAAAAAGGTTTACAAGGGGGAATGGATTGCCAAGAAAGCGAAAGCTGAATTGGTTGAAGCCAATCTTCGCCTGGTTGTTTCCATTGCAAAGAAATATACGAACCGCGGCCTGCAGTTTCTTGATCTGATCCAGGAAGGAAATATTGGATTGATGAAAGCGGTCGATAAATTTGAGTATCGCCGTGGCTATAAATTTTCAACCTATGCAACCTGGTGGATTCGTCAGGCAATCACGCGGGCGATTGCCGATCAGGCTCGGACAATCAGGATTCCTGTCCATATGATTGAGACAATTAATAAGTTGATTAGAACCACTCGTCAATTAGTGCAGGAATGTGGACGTGAACCGACACCAGAGGAAATTGCTGACCGCATGGATCTCCCGCTTGATAAAGTTAGGCGCGTATTGAAGATTGCCAAAGAACCGATCAGTCTGGAGACCCCCATTGGCGAGGAGGAAGATTCTTCTCTTGGTGATTTTATCGAAGATAAGGGAGTTGTTTCGCCACTTGAAGCTGTTCTGAAAGGGAATCTTTCTGACCAAACTTCACGAGTTCTCGCTTCATTGACTCCTCGGGAAGAAAAGGTTCTGCGGATGCGTTTTGGCATTGGTGAAAAATCTGATCATACTCTCGAGGAGGTTGGGCAAGATTTTAATGTGACACGTGAGCGGATTCGGCAGATTGAAGCAAAGGCTTTGCGTAAGTTGCGGCATCCCAGCCGTGCTAAACGGCTGCGGGGGTTTGCTTCTACTGAAAGCTGATGGCTTGGCATTACGAACCATCACTATTGTAGGTTAAAATGATACTTTTGCTTGACAGTTATGGGCTATTTTTCTTATCCTAAGCTCTTGTGCGAAGGGCCCATAGCTCAGTTGGTTAGAGCCGCCGGCTCATAACCGGCTGGTCCGAGGTTCGAGTCCTCGTGGGCCCACCATTAACACTAGCGGTCGTTGCGCTACTCACTTTATTGGGCAGTATTAGATTGAAGAGAGATAATCGCTTAACAAGGTTGACGCTTCCAGATATTGAACCCTGGGGGAGCGTAGAGAATGCGGCACAGTTCGCAAGTGAAGGCAAACAGATCATTAAAGAGTGCACCGAAAAACCGGTGCACTCTTTCTTTTTGTGAGAGAGGCTATATGGCCAAGCAAAAAACTGCTTGTCTAGCAGATATCATTGGTTTTCTTAACCACCTTTGTCCCCCTGATCTAGCTGAAGAATGGGACAATGTCGGGTTGCAGGTTGGTGATCCTACAGTAAAAATTGATAAGATTTTGGTCTGTCTGGATGCCGAGGAAATTGCACTTCAGGAGGCATACCGCCTAGGTGCACAGCTTGTTATCTCTCATCATCCATTGATCTTTAACCCCATCAAGCGCCTGAGCCCTACCGATATGACCGGGCGGGTTCTTTTCCAGGCCATTAAGCAGGATATTGCCGTTGTCAGTGCACATACCAATCTGGATCGTGCCGCAGATGGATTGAATGACTGGCTTGCTGAACGATTGGGTGTCCATGATCTTGTTCCGCTGGAAGTTTCTGAAACCGGCCATTTTTCCAAACTGGTTGTCTATGTTCCTCTCGGGCATGAAGTTGAAGTCAGAGATGCTATGTTTGCTGCCGGAGCCGGGCAGATTGGTGCTTATGACCACTGTTCATTTAATAATCAGGGAGTCGGGACTTTCCGTGGAAATCAGGGAACTCAACCCTTTATTGGTACGCCAGGTGAGCTTGAAATGACTGAAGAGGTGCGTTTGGAGACGATTGTTCCTGCTTCTCTAGTGGATAAAACTGTTTCTCGAATGCTGAAGGCACACCCTTATGAAGAAGTTGCTTATGATCTAATCCCCTTGGCAAATAAACGTTTGGGTGTTGGACTGGGACGGGTTGGTGAGCTGGAGAAAACGGTTTCCCTGCAGCAATTTGCAGAACAGGTTAAAGCGGGGTTACAGCTTTCTACCCTCAAATTGGTTGGCGATTTACAGCGGCAGATTAAGCGAGTCGCTGTTTGTGGCGGAACCGGAATGTCAATGTTCTCGACCGCAGTACGTCATGGTGCAGATTGTCTGGTGACTGCTGATATTAAATTTCACGAAGCACAAAGAGCAAGAGCGGCAGGTGTTGCGTTGATTGACGCTGGACATTTTGCTACGGAACAAATAATGGTGGCAGAGCTTTCCAAACGTTTGCGGACAGTTTTTGCCAAACGACAATTCGACGTTGAAATTATAGAAATGACAGCAGAAAGCGATCCTTTGGTTTACTTCTGACTGTCACAACATGGACTGAAAGTGGAGGTTATTACCGTGCAAAACAAAATGAACCTGCTGAAAGATCTTCAAGAAATAGACCAGGAGATCAGCGCTATCGAGGCAACCCGTCAAGGTTACCGAAATGAATTGGATGTCTTTGAGGCTGATGCTACCAGGGTTCAGGGAATGCTCACTCAGCTTAATGATGAGGTTGCCCTGCTGCAGCAATCCGAAGCTGAATTGCAGCAAGGGTTGTTGAAGGAGCGGGATAATGTGAGTCGAGTTGAGGCTCGCTTGCCCGAAATTCAAACTCAAAAAGAATATGTTGCTGTTCTGAAAGAGATCGATATCGCCAAAAAGGCGAACAAGGATGTTGAAGACCAGATGCAGACTAAGCAGCAGGAAGTTGCAATTCTTGAGAGTGACCTTCAGGAGAAAGAAAGTGAACTTGCGGCTATCCAGGAAAAATCAGAGGCTCGTGGCGCTGAACTGCAACAGCTACTGGCTGAGTCTGAAGAAGTGCTACTGAAGCGGACGCAGACACGGGAAGCAGTTTCTGCTGAGCTTCCGGTTAGTTTGTTGCGTAAATATCATACCTTGTTTCAGCGCCGGGGTGGGTTAGCTCTTGCTCTGGCGAGTCATGGAGCCTGTCTTGGTTGTCATATGCAGTTACCACCACAGCAGTACAATAAGCTGTTGAAAGTTGCAGAAATACAAACCTGTCCCCATTGCAACCGGATTCTTTACGTAGAGAAAGATAGCTGATTTTAAAACCAGACATGAGTTGGTCGCAAAAGCTTGGGACCGCCCCCGTGCGGGAACAGTCGCTTTTGCTTGAATAGTTGCACGTTTGAAGTTTAGATTTAATGTGGTCAAAGAAGGACAGATGATCGCCGGTTCACTATGGTGGACGGGAGGAAAGTCCGGGCTCCAGAGGACAGGATGGTTCCTAACGGGAACCGGGGGTAACCCTAGGGAAAGTGCCACAGAGAGGAGACCGTCCGCTGTTGTCCGTAGGGCGATATGTGGATAAGGGTGAAAGGGTGAGGTAAGAGCTCACCAGTTTTGGCGGTGACGTCAGAAGCTCGGTAAACCCCATCCGGAGCAAGGTCGAATAGGGGAACATTTGAGGGCTGTCCGCCCGAAGTTCCCGGGTCTGGCTGCTTGAGACCGTTGGCAACGACGGTCCTAGATGAATGATCATCGCCCTGCTGCGGGTAACCTCAGTGGGGAACAGAACCCGGCTTACGGACTTCTTTAGCCACTTTTTTTGCGGCAGTATGATACTATCATGCTGTCGCTTTTTTTTGAAAGTACAATGATTGCATCTCTTGGCAGCCTGGCTATCATAAGCTGGCTGCAAATTCGTCTGTCTGGCTCAGATTTCAGCTCCTTTTCGACCAATAGCTATGGCTATTAATCATCAAACGAGCCAAAATATGATCACAAACAACCAAATTTTCGCTGCAGCCCAAATAGACCGACAGGCTGCTAGCCGGAGGAACCTGTAATGCCATTAAGTTTTGAACGTAGTAATGGTGAGATAGATGATCTTGTTGATTTATTGATGCGTAAAACTGAGGTTCACCACCCGGAAATGATTCGGGAAATGATCATCGGAGCCCTGAAATCGGGTCAGGAAAATGATTATCTGGCAGATCAGAAGTTGATGCGCACGACCATGAAGGAGATGCGATATACAAATAAGGTGTTTGCACCCTACCGGGATCGCAAGAAAGTCACAATCTTTGGCAGCGCGAGAACTTCATCAGATAAACCAATCTATAAAACCTGTGTAAAGTTCTCCCAAATGTTAGTTGAACGCAATTATATGGTTATTACCGGAGGTGGACCGGGGATTATGCGGGCCGGAAATGAAGGGGCGGGGGCAGAAAATTCCTTTGCCGTCAATATCCGTTTGCCGTTTGAACAGGATACTAACCCGGTGATGGATCAGGATGAAAAAGTAATTACCTACAAATATTTTTTCAATCGTAAGGTCGCTTTTCTTAAAGAAGCGGACGCAGTCGTCATGTTCCCGGGTGGATTTGGAACCCTGGATGAAACTATGGAAATTATGACTTTGATCCAGACCGGGAAAAACCCACCAATTCCGCTGGTGATGATTGATGATGGTGGCGGCTACTGGGAAGACTGGTTGGAATTTCTCAAGGATAGTCTGCTCAAGCGGGGATTGATTTCCGGCGAAGACTTCTCCTTGTTCTCAATCACCCGTGATCCGGCTGAGGCCGTTCAGGTAATTGATGATTTTTACCGCAATTATCATTCGATGCGGTTTGTTAAAAATAAGCTGATTATTCGTTTAAATACAGCGCTTGATTCCGACCATCTGCAAATTTTATCCAATGAATTTGGGGCAATTCTGATTCCAGGAGGAAAAATGAGCTTATGCTCTCATTTGCCAGAGGAAAATGACCAGCCTGATTTGAAGCATCTGCCACGCTTGACGGTTGAATTCAACCGGCGCAGCTATGGTCTGCTTAAATCATTTATCCGGCGCATTAATTCTTTTTAGAAGGTTTAAGATGTCTATTGATTATCACCTTCCTATCAGTCGCGTGACCGCCAATCTTCCCCATCGGGATTTGCGTCAAATGCTGCGGCTGGTGCGCTTGCTGTTTCGCCTGAGCCAATCCGAAGTATACCGTCACCAGGTTTTTTCCGAGCTTCCAGAAATTGCCCGGTTCGATCCCGGCCATGCGGCATTGATGATGGGATATGATTTTCATCTGACCGCCAACGGGCCACGCCTGATTGAAGTGAACACCAATGCCGGTGGGGGCTATATCGCCTGGATGAGCGAACAGTTGGCCGGCAAGGTCTCACCCTTTTATCTGTCGAATCGCTTTCAGCAGCGCTTGCTGCAAAGTTATCTGCAGGAATGGCAGGATTTCTCGGGAAGTGATGAACCCTTAAAGAGGGTTGTCGTCGTTGATGAAGATCTTGAGCAACAGGCGTTGCTTCCCGAAATGGTGGGATGCTGTGACTGGCTGTGTCAGCATGGTATTGATGCTCATGTCGCATCTCCTGAGCAACTTCAAGTGCGATCTGATGGAGTCTATTTCAGAGATAATAGAATTGATCTGATTTATAATCGCCACTGTGATTTTTTTCTTGAAACAGATCAGCTTTCAGAATTGAAAGAAGCTTATCTGTCCGGTTCTGTTTGCCTCTCCCCGAACCCTTTTGCTTACGGGTTATTAGCTGATAAACGGCGCATGATACTCTGGTCTGATCCAACAGCTCTGGAAGGTTTAGAATTGCCCGTTCGGAATAGAGAGTTGCTGCTCGAAATGGTGCCACCCAGTTTCTTATTATCCGGGCAGGACAAGGATGATCTCTGGGCACGACGTAAAAAGCTAATTTTCAAGCCCGTCACCAAATTTGGTGGACGTGGTGTATTGATGGGGAAGGGGATCACGAAAAAACGTTTTGCCGACCTAGATCCAGAAACAACCCTGGTTCAACAAGTGGTTGCCCCATCAGTGGAAACCTCCGAGAGTGGTCAAGAATTTAAAATGGATCTGCGTTTATTTGTGTATCGGGATCACCTGCTTGGAGTCGGTGCCAGACTGTATCAAGGGCAGGTAACAAACTTGAGGACTGAGGGGGGAGGGTTTGCACCCGTCAGAATTGTTTAGCTCTTGTAGCCTTAGTTCTCTATCTTTAAGCTTTTCAAGAACTTTTCGGATTGCTTCAAAGGGTTTCTTACTCTTACCCAGCAACTATCCTTACCAGATCATGGCCAATATCTTCAGCGGCTTCTGTTGCTTCTTCCAGCGACTTCACAAATAATACAAAGTCATGAACCTGACCCGCGTAGTGGCGGTGAGTCACAGTGATCCCAGCATCCCTCAGTCGTTTACCGTAAGAAATTGCTTCTGCAGCCAGGGGATCAAGTTCGGCACTGATAATAGTTGTCGGGGGAAGATCAGAAAGATTATCAGCTAATAGTGGGGAGACCAAAGGATTGCCGGCTTTGGTCGGATTTTGTAGATAATAATTGCTGCAGATGTGGCTGTTTTCAGCTGTAAACAGGTTATCTTGTAACTGTTTGATTTTGGATTCATGTTTTGTTTGGAGATCAAGCAACGGACAGATCAGAACCTGATAAATCGGGGTGAAATCTGTTCTCATTCCTGCCAGCAGACATACCCCGGCGGCTAAATTCCCTCCGGCACTGTCACCGGCAATAATCAGTTGATCCGCTCTGACATTGAGTGCAACATCATTTTCCATAACCCAGAGTGCAACCCGATAACATTCTTCCAGAGCATAAGGAAATTTATGTTCGGGAGCCAGAGCGTAATCGATGCTGATCAGAACGGCATTTGCGCTTTTAGCGATGATCCGACAGAGGTTATCTGAGGTTTCGGGGCTGCCGATGCTGAAGCCACCTCCATGCATGTATAAAACCACCGGGAAGGATTCGTTGCCTGGCGGTGTATAGATTCTGACCTTTGTTGTTCCTGGGGGCGTGGCCGCGACGATAGTGTCAATATTTCCGGGGAAAGGTACTTTTGCCGACCTTGAAGATCGAGAGTTCTCTATTTCTCTGGCTGCCGCTATATCATTGAGGGGGAGAGGTTTGGCATTCAGGTATGCTTTGATAAATTTAGATTTTTCCATCTCAACTCAGAGGACGATGTGAACGCAGGTAATGTGCGGCATACCAGAGCAGCATGATTATGGCAATCAGTGGCAATACCGGAATAAACAGCCCGGTAGATTGTGCCAGTAGGACTGCAATGAAAAGAGCTGCCACCGGTACTGGCAGGTAGCGGCCATACAGTTTTCCGGGGGTCAGCTCTTTGCCGGATAAACCAAGAAGATTGTCATTGATGGCGTAACGGCTGGAAACCTTGACAAAGAAGGCCACCATAATCCAATCGGAAATACCAAAAACCGGAACCAGACTGGTAGCACCTGGCAGTGCCAGCTTGACCAGAACCATATCAATAAGCGGCGGTGGTCCCACTGGGGCAAGGTAATACTGTTTAATTTCCTGGGCAAAATTAGCTGTCGGTCCAATGAACCAACTGAAAAAATCAGCCAGAGCCATAGCAATACAAATTGGGATCACTTCCCAGAGGCGGTTGATAAAGCGAGCCAGCGCCGTGCCGATCAAGGTTCCAACCAAAAGTAGCAGACCTGATTTGATTCCACTTAATAGCAGTTGCCATGCCCCGGTTGCAGAAAGCTGGTTGATCAGCCAGAGGATCAAAATCATGGCACTGAACCAGAAAAGATAAAAGCCACGGGTGCGCTCTTCACTCTGTATCAGTAGGGCAGGTAACAGTAATTGAGCGGCAGCATAGAGTTGCAGGGCAATTAAGCCAGCTGACCACCAGGGCGCAGCTGTGTTAATTGGTTGACCTATCGTCCAGAAAACCATAAGAGCGCAGCCCCATAACAAATGGCAACTGAGCAAAATACAAATCAGGCGGCGGTTGTGGTTGTTGAAGGTTATGAAGTTTTGGAAAGACATGCTGACTATTATGCCTTGATTGAAATAAGAAAGGGGTGGATTTATCTCAGGTTTTATTTTGACTCATCGGCTTATCCCCCGGCTTTTTTAACTTGCCACCCTTTATCTTGCAATAAATTCAGCAACAGGTCACGATGATCACCCTGAATTTCAACGATTCCGTTTTTAATTGTTCCACCCGTACCGCATTTTTGCTTCAAGGTTTTAGCCAGCGCCTTTAACTCATCACCAACCAAGGGAATTCCAGAAATCAGAGTCACCCCTTTCCCTTTACGTCCCTTCGTTTCTCGCTGAATACGAACAATACCATCAACTTTGGGATGATTGTCTGACGTATTGTTGCAGCGGCATTTCTGCAGTTGCTGACCGCATTTGGGGCAGTTCGATCCTCTTTCATCGGAATAAACCAGCCTGCTATTTGAATTTGACATATTCTCTCTGTTTTACATGGATTCGGGCTTGATATTATTGATTGAGAGTTTTTCTGAACTGACATTGAACACAGATTTTTTTTAATTCATAGAGCCCAGATTCAGGGTTTAAAACCGTAGCGGTTGTCATATGGTCATTGCAGGTAATCTTGAAGCATTCGCTACAGACAATTCCTTCACCAACAGTAGAACAATACTCACAAATGTGACACATCCAGGGAATTTTATCTTCTGCCATGTTTGCCCTCGTCAGGTTGATGTTGGAAAGCCATCATAACTAAAAGAGCTTCTTTCCTCCAGATTTTCTTTGAGCTGCAGTAATTTTAGAAAAGTATTTGAGATATGTCTTTGATAAGTTTAGGATGACAGACTTGTGGATTACATTTCCTTCGAGACTAACTTTTGATAGCGTCGCAAAAAGTCCGACCTCCGGTGTTGCAGCGGTTTTTTAGGACCTCGACCTACTATATGTAGGCCTTCGCCCCTGAAAAACCACTACGCCTTGTAGGACGAAATTTTTGCTTAGCCATCTTATTCTTTTTTGCGAGT
>JASFYS010000081.1:0-7114 GCA_045047095.1 Desulfuromusa sp.
ACCTACTATATGTAGGCCTTCGCCCCTGAAAAACCACTACGCCTTGTAGGACGAAATTTTTGCTTAGCCATCTTATTCTTTTTTGCGAGTGCATCATTACTGATTCCCGACTGAAACAGTAGTATACACAACCATAAAAAATAAAGGAAATTTAATTTATAAAAGTGACCAGGCTATTTGTAAAATCTTGACCTGACGTAGGCAACTGAGTGAAACTTCAAAATCTTGTTCACTTTTACACCTGATGCTATCTGTCAAACACATTGACATAAAGGGAGGCGTTCATGTCAGTCAATAAAGTTATTCTGGTAGGAAATCTCGGTAAAGATCCTGAACTGCGCTATACCCCGTCGGGAACGGCGGTAGCGACATTCTCGTTGGCAACCACCGAGCGCTACAAAGATCGAGAAGGGAACAAACAAGAAAAAACTGAATGGCACAATATTGTTGTCTGGCGGCAGCTGGCTGAAATCTGTGGTAAATATCTCCACAAGGGGAAGCAGATCTATGTCGAGGGGAAAATCCAGAATCGCTCTTACGATGATCGGGATGGCAACAAACGGTATATCTCAGAAGTTGTTGTCAATGAAATGCAGATGCTCGGCAGCCGTGATGATAACCAACAGGGGGGTGGCAGCTACGGTGGCGGCCAGAGCCAGAACTACAATCAGGGGGAGCAGAACTCCAACCAGAATCAGCCCGCCCAGAATCAGCCTGCCCAGAATCAGCCTGCCCAGAACAGTGGTGGTCAGCAACCAGGTAGTAGTTTCGAAGAGCCGGTGTTTAATCCCGACGATGAAATTCCTTTTTAAGCATTCAGAATCTTTTGTATGTGCACAAAAAAAACGGGGGCCAAAGGGCTCCCGTTTTTTTTCGTCATGCTGGTAATTTTATTTGAATTGCAGTGCTAATACACCATCGTGGTAGAGGTGGTTGATCTGGCTGTTATCAAAAACTGAGATACCGAAGTAGTAGGTTCTACTCAAGTCATCAAACTGAACATCCTGAATATCGGCTTTTTCACCAGTTGTCACCAATTTTCTGCGGATTTCTACAGTCCACATCCCTTTATCCCACTTGCCGCGCATTTCAATGTCAGCACGTGGTCCCTGGAAGGCATCGATAACGATTCCTGGGACGACATCGCCGGGCTTATAAATGTCGACGAACGGAGTCTTCAGACTGGGGAGGACATAATACTTGGCTTTTTCACTGGGAGGGAAGTTCATGTAAGCCGGACCGGTTTTGTCTTTATTGTAGTTGTTCTTATAGCCCCCACCGGTTTTCATATCGCCCTTACGTCCAAATCCCTTGTTCGTTTTACCATTACTGGTGCTGTCCATAAACTGGTCGTCAACCTGCCCTAAAGGACTGGTGCGGACATTTTTGACATGCCATATATCGATAGTTTCACCTGGATTATTGGTAAACTTGCGTCCTGCTGAGGTGTCACCTGCGATATCCATATGACAGGAGATCGTGCAGCCTTCTTCTTTAAAGCCCTTGGTATTGATATTCCAGAAAATCGCGGCTTTATCTTCGTAGTAGGTATTGTCATGGCCAGTACTGTCCTTTTTTTTCATCTGTTTCCAGGTGCCGTCTTCTTGCTTAATCCAGGGAAACCGCGCCAGACTCTTGGTGGGATCATTGTACTGAAGTAAAAAATAGATGTACTCATTGTCATAGAGTGACTTCATAGTAACGGTGGTCTCTTGCATCCCGGCGTAACCATTGCTGGGCTCGTAGGGGCGGTTGTCCAAGGTCACCTTCATGGGAGCAGCTTTTTGCCAGGCGTTGTCAACTGCACCCGAGAGTAGAATAGGTTTATCCGTTTTAACACTGGTGAGGGTGGTCGCTGCTTGAACAGTAACCCCGATGAAGATCAGACTGATCATCAGGCTCAGGGTGCGAATCAGATATCTTGTTGTCATGGCATTCTCCTTTATGAGGGTTAGGCAGCATGGTTCTGGTTAACATGAGTCGATAATTTCTTGATGGTTTAAGTCAACAATAGATATTACTATTTATATTTTCTAGAGAATTGATTTTATCAGGCAGGGGAAAAGTGATAGTTTTTCTTCACAAGAATTGATATGGATGAGTTATTTCAGGATGTTAAATTGAAGAAATAGAACCTAAACATTCGATAATTTTTTTCCCTTTTGCAGACAGTTGGTAATATTTTCGTCCATCCTGTTCCAAAAGAGCGGCGTCCTTTAGAACTTTCAGGTGAAAATTGACTTTTGTATGGTCATCGATATCCAGTTTGCGGGTGATATCCATAAATCGTAGCTTACCGTGCTCTTTCAGTAGCGATAAGGCTTCACGTCGAGTGGCGTTTGCCAGGCACTTGAACGTGTCATCCATGTTCAGCAGTTCACTACAGGCAACGAATTTCGCTTCTTCCAAGCAGCGCCGGATGGAAACCAGCAGGTCGGCAATTTTAAATGGTTTGGCAATATAGTCATCGGCGCCTTTACGCATCGCTTCAACTGCACCATCGACAGTAGAAAACGCTGTCAACATGATGACCTTTATTTTTGGAAACTTTCGCTTGATCAAGGGCAAGACTTCCATTCCACCCATACCGGGCATGATAGAATCGAGCAGCACCAGGTTAAAATTTTCGGACAGTAGCTTTTCGATGGCTTCATCGCCATCCCCGGCAGCGGCGGTGGTGAAGTCAGCATCATTCAATACTTCCTCGAGGTTCTCCCGCAGATCCTGATCATCATCGACTATCAGTATTTTAGTCATTGTTATCATCTCCTTGAGGGAAAATTAGGGTGATAATTGTTCCATTATTTTCCGGACTTTCCACTTCAATGCTACCACCGTGCAGATCCATTATTCCGTAGCAGATTGAAAGTCCCAGCCCGGTTCCCTGACCAACTTCCTTGGTGGTGAAAAAAGGGTCCATGACCTGGATCATGAGCTCGGCAGGGATACCGCTACCGCTGTCGATGATCTGGACCTGCACCTGGGATCCGCTCTGACGGGTGGTAAGACTGATCTCTCCCCCATCTGGGGTTGCATCCATGGCATTGATCAGCAGGTTCAGAAAGACTTCTTCCAGTTTCCAGGGAATTGCCAAAATCTTTGCAATCTCTCCATGGTTGACAGTTATCCGAAAGTTTTTGCGTCGCGAACCGAGTAATTGCAGGGTGCTGTCAATGATATCATTGAGTGAGGTCGGGAAAAGTTCAGTCTCTTTTTCCGTCGAGAATGCCAGCAGTTCTCGGGCGATATTTGAGGCTCGATTAAGGTTTCGTTCAATTTTAATAAAATGTTTTTCGGTTCGTTGGTTATCTGTAGGTTTAAGAAGTTCACTTTTGAGCATTTCAACATTCATCGAGACATTTGCCAACGGGTTATTGATCTCATGAGCAATGCCGAAGGCCAGTTTTCCGAGAGAATGGAGTTTTTCTGCTTTAGCGAAACGGATCAAGCGTTCTTCAGTGAGCAATTTGCGCTCTTCATCAAAGATATACAGGGCGTTCATAACGAAATGCAGCATTGCGAAGGCCGACAGACCGCGGAATAGTTCTATCGGCGCATTCAAGATTGGCAGGTGCATCCCCGACGGAATGACTCCAGTTAGAAATCCGTAGACCAGCAAGGCAATCCCGGCACCGACAAAGTTTCCCGCCCCTTTGGTGCTGATATGGGTCACCGTCCGTGAGTAGAAAATCAGCCCCAGCCCGGCACAGGCGGCCGCAGGCAGGCCGATAAAATTACGGATTCGACTGTTGATAAATGAAAAATCTGCGCTGGAAAGGCTATCATGAAATGGGAAAATAGCTAACAACAAGAGCAGAAGCAGTGGTATTGGCAACAAGTTGAATAGTTGGCGTTGTGCAGGAAAGGTTATTTGTAGCAGACGTAATCCAAACATGAGCAGGAAGCTGAAAGAGACAAAGACCAGCATCAGCTTCAACAGATTAATCAGCTGGATATACCGCTCAGGAAACTCTGGTGATGGCAGGTTTTGATAAAGTTCAAACCATTCATGGAAAGCGTGGCTGTAGGCAAACAGGGCAAATAGCCAGAGTACGCCAGCAATTTTTAGATTGCTGGCACGTGTGTCTCGCGAGGTAATGGAGACACCGATGGCAAAAAAAGCCATCCCGTAAAAAAGATAGAGAAGAAATGTAAGAAATTCACTCGGCATTCTGCAATCATACTGGAAAATTTAATCTTTATCAAAGTTGTCGGGTTTATTTCTCGATTATCCACCATACAGCCATGTGCTAGAATTGTTTTTCTGGCGTTCGGGTTACCATCCTGATCAGCAGAAGAGTGATATATGGTTGCTGCCGGGAATGTTTGCAAAGGAGGCTGAGATATGCAGGTCAAGCTTAAATACGGAAAAGCTGGAATCGTTATCAACTATCCTGAAACCCCTAATTTCCAGGGGGTTCTTTACCCGAAAGCGGTCAACCCTTTAGCTGATCCTGCAGGAGAACTGAAAAAAACTCTGGAAATCCCCATTGCTTCCGCCTCTCTGCAGGAAATTGCTGGCGGACGGAAAGATGCCGTCATTGTTATCAGTGATATTACTCGACCCGTGCCGAACCGCCTGCTGTTACCGGGAATTCTTGCGCAGCTGAAAGATGCTGGAATGTCAGCTGATAGTATTACTATACTGATCGCAACTGGAATCCATCGTCCCAATGAGGGGGAAGAACTGATTCAATTGGTCGGGCGAGACATTGCTGAAAACTATCGGGTCATCAATCATTTTTCACAGCAGCAGGATGATATGGTTCTGGTGGGTCATGTCGGAGATGGGGTTCCTGCTTACGTCAACAAGCACTACGTTAATGCGGATCTGAAAATTCTGACCGGGTTTATCGAACCCCATATGTGGGCCGGGTTTTCCGGAGGCCGTAAATCAATTTTGCCAGGGATCTCTTCACTGGAAACGTTGAAATATATGCATGGCCCGGAAATGGTTGCACACCCAAAAACGGTTTATGGGGTATTGGATGGGAATCCTTTCCACGAAGCGGGCCTGGACATTATGCGTAAAGCCGGGGCGGATTTTGTCGTCAATGTCACTCTGGATACCGAGAAACAGGTAACCGGAATATTCTCTGGAGACCCAGTTAAGGCTCACCTTCAAGGGGTCGGTTTCCTCTCACAGCACTGTATGAAAATCATCGATCAACCGCTCGATTTTGTCGTGACGACCAATGCCGGTGCGCCACTCGATTGTAATCTGTATCAGAGTTCAAAGGGTCTATCCGGTGTCTCTGGAGCGACAAAAGAGGGCGGGGTGATTCTGATGGCAACCGAGTGTCCGGAAGGATTCGGCAGCCCGGAATACCGGGAGGTCTTTGATCATGCCACCAGTCCCGAAGCTTTTATCGAAAAAATTATGAATAAGGAGTTCTTCGTATTGGATCAGTGGTGTGCTCAAGAAACCTACCAGGTGCGGTTAAAAAATGAAATCTGGCTTCATACTGATGGTATTGATGCGGAGACTTTAAACAAGTTTCATTTTCAGTCAGTCGAAAACCTTGACAAGGCCATCGAACAACTGCTTGAGCGTTTTGGTCATAACGCCCGCTGGGCTATTGTCCCCGATGGGCCGATGCTGATCTTACGGGTAGCGTAATACAATTTTTAGCTTTGCTATGGGTTGATGTGTATAGTTGGCAGTTAATTGCAGTGACCAGTTATCCATATCTGGGGGGGGGGACACAATGTCCCCCCCAGATATTTTCATTGCTACTCAACAGAAACTTCTATTTTCTGTCGTTCCTGTCCTTTAGTCTTGGGTAATTCAACCCTGAGAATCCCCCGTTTATAACTTGCTTTGGTCTTCTCAGAGTCAACCTCTGCCGGCAGTGGTATCGCCCGTTCAAAGCTGCCATAAGCACATTCTATGATGTGGTACTGACCATCATTGTGCTCCTGTTGCAGTGATTTCTCACCACGGACAACCAACATATTGTTGATGACCTGCAGGTCGATTTCATCAGCTTCCAGTCCGGGGGCTTCAAGGCGGACGACAACTTTTTTATCGTCATCAAAAACTTCTGCCGCAAGAACCCCCCAGCCCGAGTTACGATGGATCATTTCCTGTTGCTCCCGCTCGGTCGGATACATTTTACTGGCTCCGGGGACAAAGCGGGTCATTGCTCCTGAGGCTCTATCGTGAAGTTGGTGCCAACCATCAATTAAAGAATCCCAGGCGCGACCAACCCCTTCACGTAATTGTTGCCAGGTTGCCATGTGTTGATCCTCCTTTCTTTTATTGGTTAGATTTAATAACCATTTTCCGGGTTGCCAGTATCTGCTGCAATCAGAATCAACGCAGCGGATACTGGCAGTTCCCGGATATCATTGATCAGGCGGCGTGGTTCTGATCGTGCGGGACATCTTCAAATTCGGCATCAATCACCTCATCGTCAATATCTCCTGCAGCTCCGGCGGCTGATCCGGATGCCTCCTGTTGTGCCTGTTGCTGATAATTGGCTAACTGTGCCACAGCATCGCTCAACTCTTTGCTTTTTGCTTCAATTTCAGCAATATTTTCACTTTTGACCGCAGTCTCAAGTTGACCTTTTATCGCTTCGATCATGCTTTTGTCACTGGCTGAAATCTGACTGCCCAGCTCGTCCAGTGTTTTGTTGGTCGTATGCACTAGTGCTTCTGCCTGATTTCTGGCCGTGACCAGCGCGTGGAACTTCCGGTCTTCTTCAGCATGAGCTTCCGCCTCTTTCACCATCCGTTCAACTTCTTGTTCACTTAAACCACTGGATGCCTTGATGACCACCGACTGTTCTTTGCCGGTGACACCGTCTTTAGCCGAAACATTAAGAATTCCGTTAGCATCAATATCAAATTTGACTTCAATCTGTGGAATCCCTCGTGGTGCCGGATTGATTCCTTCCAGGTTAAACTGTCCAAGTGATTTGTTATAGCTTGCCTGCTCTCGCTCACCCTGCAAAACATGAACAGTGACCGCTGCCTGGTTATCTTCAGCTGTTGAGAATACCTGGCTCGCTTGTGCCGGAATGGTGGTGTTTTTCTCAATCAGTTTGGTCATCACTCCACCAAGGGTTTCAATCCCGAGTGACAGCGGAGTCACATCGAGAAGCAGCAC
>JASFYS010000082.1:0-6047 GCA_045047095.1 Desulfuromusa sp.
ATTGCTGTTCAGCTGCGCAACGGCTTTACAAACCCAGGCATCAACGTCTTCTGCATCAAGATCAATGATCTGCTGATAAGTCGCAATAGCCTTTCTATGGTTCGCTTCTTCAAGATAAAGATCACCGCGAGAAAATAATAGATCGATATCACCAGGTGCCAGTTTCAACCCCGCAGACAGACTTTTATGTGCTTTGGCAAAAGAACCTTTCTCAACCTGTGCATCAGCCAGGAGTAACCAGATTTCAGCAGATTCCTGCTGTTCCAGTGCTTGTTGGAATAACTGCAAAGCGGTTTTCAAATCACCCTGATCCTGAGCACGCATACCACTTTCTAAAAGATCTTCAACAGACATTATTTATTTCTCCTCTGCTAAGTTTCGCCGCACAACTTCAACCAGAAAACCATCAGGGTCAGTCACAAAATAAAAACGCGGCTTACCCGCTGTCAACCCTTTCAGTGGCGTTAATTGAAAACCCATCTCCGTATGCCGCCGATGTGATGCCTCCAAATCTGTGGCCGCAACAGCAAGATGAGAATAGCCATTACCAATTTCATAGGGCTGTTCCTGATCATAGTTGTAGGTCAGCTCCAATTCGAAAGGGAGACCCGCCGAAGTCATATAGCTAAGAGTGAACCGACTGTCTGGGTAATCTTTTTTACGCGATATTTTAAAACCGAAAGCATCATGATAAAATTTCTCCGAAGCCTCCAGATCCATAACCCGATAACAGATGTGAATCATTGGATATTCCATAGCTATCTCCTTGTTTGTAAATTGACAACAGGCAATCAGCTCTTTATAGTCGCCAACATGAAAGCAATTTTTTTATCCGATGCCCACCTGCGCCACCCGCAGGATAAAAACTATCAGCTATTGCTCAATTTTTTAAACCAACAGAAAGATCTGGATGCCCTTTTTCTGCTTGGCGATATTTTTGAGTTCTGGCTCGGGTACAAACACCTGGCATTTACCGCATACATCCCGCTGTTAGAAAAATTACGTCAGCTATCGGAATCAGGAACAAAACTGTTGTTTGTTGAGGGAAACCACGATTTCAACCTTGGCCCCTACTTTACAGAGACCCTCCAATGTACTGTTATCCCTGATCAGCAGTTAATTGACTGGGATGGCAAAAAAATCCTGATCACCCATGGTGACCTTCTAAAGTCAGACCGTAATTATCAACGCCTACGCTCATTCTGGCGCAGTTGGCCGATCAAATTTTTGTCACGGGTGATTCATCCTGACCTGGTCTGGTCGTTTGCACTCTGGTTGAGTAATAAGAGTTCCAAAAACAACCCGGAAAACCGCCATCAAGATCCCACCCCTTATTTAATACCATTTTCGGAGACCAGTCACAGTGATATTGTTGTCTGTGGACATTTCCATCATCCGCTGGAGAAAGAACATAAAGGGGTCAGGATTATTGCTTTGGGCGACTGGATTACCCAGTTTTCCTATGCAGAGATGCAGGATGGTGATATCGAGCTGAAGAGTTATTTATCGTAATCATTTTATGCCTCGACCGATCCCGCTTCGATTTGATCCTGACAGCGAAGCACCAAATCTTTCAGAGTTGTTCCGTCCAGGCTGTCTTTAACCAGGTCTTCCACGCGATGGTAAGTTTCCAACGCAATCAACGTTTGTGGGTGTGGGTGTAAGTGGAGAGCCTCTTCACCAAAATCACCCATTTGTTTCAGGATTTCAGCCAGACTGAGATTTTCAGCAGAACGTCCAAGCTGGTACTGGCAACGACCGGCAAGGGTGCAGTGTTCAGAAACAAATCCTATTTTCAACAGAAGACCAATAATGCTGCGGCAGAGACGAGGAGGAATAAACAGATATTTGGCGAGCTGTTCACTGCTTAATGCCGGTTCCCCTTTAGTAAATCGATCAGCCAAAGTCACCAGCAACGCCAGAGCGACCTGTTCAAAACTGTTGCGACTGACTTCTGAACCACGCAGATCCCGACCGCTGGTACGCAGATTCTGTTTTGCATAACAAACACCAAGACCAAACAGAACAATCACCCAGGAGAGGTACAGCCAGACCATAAAAATCGGTAGAGCTGCCATTGTGCCGTAGATCGCGTTATAGCGCCCGACTCCAACCTGAAAATGGACATATCCTACTTGAGCAATCTGCCATAGCGTTCCGCCAACGACCCCACCGACAAATGCCGCTCGCCATTCAACTTTGATATTTGACATAAAGACGTACAGACCAGTAAACGCCAGCCACATAAAGAAAAATGGCGCAACCTTAAACAATAACAGAATCAAGGTTCCAACCATCTGCATTTCAATTAATTTTTGTACCAGACTGTTACTGGTTAATGTTGACGTCATTGAAATAGCGCTGATAATAAGAACTGGTCCTGCCAAAATAACCGACAGGTAATCGGAAAACCGCCGCAATAGCGGCCTGACACTTTTAACTCCCCAGATATGATTGAACGATTTTTCAACATTGGTCAGCAAAGAGACAACTGCGATAATCAGAAAAATCAGACCAACAGCTCCCAGTTGCGTAACCTGGGTGTTATTGATGTAGCCCAAAATAACATCAGCAACCTGACCATCACCGACATTCAGCTTTTCGATAATTAATGGCTGGAGCAGATTCTGTACCCCAAAAGCTTTCAACATCGCAAAGGTCAGAGCCAATAGCGGAACCAGCGACAGCATCGTGTAATAGGTCAAGGCCGAAGCTCGGAGTAAGCACTGATTCATTCCGAAATCCCGGATAACCAAAGCAATCGTCTGTACCTGGCGCAACAAGATCCGCTGCAATAACGATAAATCGTTTGAGTTTTGTTCCCAGAGGAGATATTTTATCTTCCCACGCAGGGTTAATTGTAATGTTTTGACTTTTGTCATAGACCTCAATTTTATAGACTATTGTGTCGGTTTCAAATCGATATCTGCAACTGGCAAGCCCAATGTTCTAATTTCATCAGCATATTTCTGACTGTCCCCAACCAGCACAATTTGCAGTTTCTCTGGATGCAAATACTGACGCGCAACCCGTTGCACCTCTGCAACCGTGACCGCAGCAATTTTTTGTCTGTAAGTTTCCAGATAGTTATCCGGATAATTATAGTAATCGAGACGAACTTTACGGCTGACAACCGAATGACTGTTGGAAAAAGCAAAAACAAATGAATTAATCAGGCTTTTCTTTGCCAGATCAAGCTCTGCGACAGAAACCGGTTCATCACGCATTTGCCGGATTAATTGCTGCATCAAGCTTACAACTTCAACGGTTGATCCACATTTTGTTTCACTGCCGGCAATGAATAGTTCCGGTAGCTGACGACCAATCTGAAAATAGGAGTAGACCGAATAAGCCAGCCCGCGATCAGAGCGAACTTCCTGCATCATCCGTGAGTTAAAACCTCCACCTCCCAGAATATAATTTGCAACCTGCAACGCAAACATATCAGGGTTGTCTTTACTTATCCCCGGATGCCCCATCAGAATAGTTGTCTGCGGGATTTTTTTATCAGCTAATAAAATTCGCCCTGCTGGTGCCGCTGGGAGCAATGGCAATTCACGGAGCATACTTTCTGTAGAGTGCCAGCCACCAAGGTTCTGTTCTAACAACACGACGAGGTCAGTTTGCTGTACATCACCGGATGCGGCCAACCAAAAATTCTGTGGTTGGAAATAGCGCCGATGTAATTCAAACAAATCATCCCGGCTGAACCCGGCCACTATTTCTGCTGTGGGATAGGCTCCGAAAGGATGCCCTTGATAAACAGCCGCACCCAAGAGCCTGCCCGCTATTGAACCTGGATCATCATTTTTACGATGAATGCTTTCCAGCATCTGGGATCTCACCAGTTCCATCCGTTCTGCATCAAACCGTGGTCGACGTAATAACTCCGCCAGAATTTCTAAGCCCCGCTCTAGATCTTTTTTATGCAAAGAAAGATCAATCTCATATGCATATGAAGAGCTGGAGACAGTAAGAATAGCAGCCATCGCCTCCAATTCAGCTTCAAACTCTACGGGCGACAAGGTCTCCGTTCCTCCCATCGATAATGTCTTGGCAAAAAACTGGGATAATCCGATTTTACCCGGCGGGTCATAAATGCTACCACCCTCAACCAGAAGAGTTAATTCAACCAACGGCAGTTCATGATCTTCTCTCAGATAGAGCTTCATTCCATTACTAAGTTGCTGCTGAGACACTTCTGGAAAACTGAATTCTAGGGGTGGAAAATTTAACTGATCAGGACGCACCTGCGGATTAAGAAAATTGTGACCACAACCGGAAAGAAGAATGCCAACGAGTAAATAAAGAAAATAGCGCATTAGTTCTGCTCTCCACGGATCAAAGTCACCACGGTGCGGTTATCTGCATGTAAATAGCGTTTTGCAACGTCCATAATATCCTCAGGGGTAATGGAATTCAAATGTTCTTCATAATCGACCAGATAGTGCCAGTCACCCAGGGTCTGATAGGAAGACAACGTCCTGGCTAAACCACTATTCCCTCTTAATCCCCGCAGAATTGAGGTCATAATCTGCTTCCGGGCGATATCAAGATCAGTGGCACTGAGAGGTTCCGATTTAAATCGCTCAAGTTCTGTATAAACAGCATCTTCAACATCAGTACAGGAGCAACTATAACGTGGCGTCATACTAAGAACCATCAGATTATCGTAACGGGAACCGGGAGCTCCAAACACATTGACGTCTGTCACCACTTGTTTGTCGACAACCAAAGATTTATAAAGTCGCGACATTCTACCTTCACTGAGAACCTGTATCAAAATATCAAAAACATAATCATCACGGTTCGGCATGGTTGGTTTGTGATAGGCGATCATCAATTGCTGCTCAGCATCAAAATTAATAGTCGCCCGGCGTTCCCCTCTTTGCTCTGGTTCTCTATCAACAACGGGAGAAACTGGAATACCCGGATTCAACTTGCCAAAATAACGATCCACCATTTTTAGTGCGACCTGGCTGTCAAAATCCCCAACCAGAGTAATCACCATATTCACAGGGGTGTAATACTTATCAAAAAACACCCTAATTTGATCTGGATCCAGATTTTCGATATCAGAATTCCAGCCAATCACCGGGTTCCGGTAGGGATGAACCTCATAGGCGGTAGCCAACAAGGTTTCATACATCAAACCGTTAGGGCTGCTCTCATAGGAACGTCGTCGCTCTTCATGAACCACATCCCGCTCAGTATAAAATTCTCGAAAAACCGCATTCTGCAGACGGTCAGACTCAATTGCTGCCCAGAGTTCCAACTTGTTAGCAGGCAGATTAATCAGATAGGTGGTTGAATCCTTGCCGGTAAAGGCATTATAACCGACCCCACCATTTTCCCCATAAATCCGCGAAAATTCATTTTTAACCACCAGCTTTCGATGTTCAGCCTGCTCCACAACCAGCTGATCACGAAGTTGTTGCAGCTGTTGCGGGTCAGCATCAACACGATTTTTTAGTGCATCGATCTGCTGACCAATAATCTTTATTTTCTGCAACAGTTTTTTTTCAACTGCATAGTTTTTGGTTCCAAGGGTTTTGGTTCCCTTGAACAACATATGCTCCAATAAGTGAGCAACTCCACGCTCCTGGCTGGTTTCGTTCGCACTACCAACCCGGAAACTGATATAAGCCGCGACGGTAGGAGAATCGTGCCGCTCTACCAGAAGCACCGTTGCCCCATTATCAAGGTGATGTTCCTGAACCTTATCGACCAAAGTTTGTGCAAAAGAGACCCCAGGGCTAAGCAGAAGAAAAATAAATACATTTGTGATAAAAAGACGGTACATTTTGAATCCTCTAAATAAATGATTAATTTTACGAATGGGATTATAATATCCCATTGTCTCACAACGAATCTACCCTGTTGAGAATAATTCACCTGTTTTGGAGAAAGTTATTAAATATGAAACGTATTGCGGTTTTAACCAGTGGTGGTGACTGTTCAGGAATGAACGCAACCCTCCGTGCTGTTGTTCGCGCCGGTTTAGCATCAGGTCTGGAAGTTATTGGTATCCAAAAAGGGTTCCAGGG
>JASFYS010000083.1:0-19539 GCA_045047095.1 Desulfuromusa sp.
CTGGAACGGACTGCTGGATATTATGCCGTCCTGATGGGTGGTGGCCATATCGCTTTTGCCGAAGATGTAAATAAAGTGGTCGAAAATATTCTTGAGGTCAAACCGACGGCGATGGTCAGTGTGCCGCGATTGTTTGAAAAGATCTATTCACGCATTTATGAAAATGTCCACTTGATGAGTCCCGCCAAGCGGCAGATGTTCCATAAGGCCATCGAAGTTGGACGTAAGTATATCTATCAAAAGTATATAAAAGGTCAGCCAACGGGGTTGCTCGGGCTTAAATACAAAATTTATGACCGGCTGATTTTCCGAAAGATCCGTAATCGATTCGGCGGGAACCTGAAGTTCTTCATCTGTGGTGGTGCCCCGTTGGACAAAACCATCAATGAATTCATGTGGACTATCGGTATCCCCGTTTATGAAGGATACGGATTAACTGAAACCAGCCCGGCGGTTGCTTTGAACAGCTTGTATAACAATCGTTTTGGTTCTGTTGGTAAGCCTCTGGGCGATGCCGAGTTCAAGCTGGCCGATGATGGTGAGCTGCTGGTCAAAGGATCAATGGTCATGCGCGGTTATTACCGTGATGAAAAAGCCACCGCAGATGCCTTTGTTGACGGTTGGTTTAAAACCGGGGATATCGCTCGAATTGATGATGAAGGTTACATCTACATTATTGATCGGAAGAAAGAGATTATCGTCACTGCTGGCGGCAAAAATATAGCGCCGCAGCCGCTTGAAAATGCTCTTAAACTGGATAAGTATATTTCTCAGACCTATATCCATGGCGACAAAAAACCCTATTTGGTTGCGATACTGACACCCAATTTGGAACGGTTGATTGAATTTGGTCACGAAAAGCAGATCAATTATCTGGGAGTCGATGATCTGGTTGCCAATGAACAGGTACAACAACTGTTTGCTGAGCGGATTGCTCAGTTTAATAAAAATCTCCCCTCTTATCAAACAATCAAAAAATTCATTTTACTCCCCCGGGAGTTTTCTACCGAGGGTGGTGAACTGACTCCTACCATGAAGCTGAAGCGCAAAGAGATCTATAGTATCTACAAAAACAAAATCGAACAACTCTATCTGCACAATGGCACAGGGCAGAGCGCCCGGCCGCAATCTGAAAATGGAGGAAAAAATGAGGCAAATTAATCGTGTTGCCGTACTTGGAGCCGGGGTTATGGGAGCAACTATTGCTGCTCATCTCGCCAACGCGGGTCTGGAAGTTTTATTGCTTGATATCGCCCCTCGGGAGCTGACCGGCAAAGAAGAACAACAAGGTCTAAGTCTGGAAAGCCCGCAAGTGCGTAATCGGATCGCCAACGCTGGGCTGGCGGGGCTGCTGAAGATGAAACCGGCGCCATTCTATTTAAAGCAGTATGCAGGTCAGATCAGTATCGGTAATCTGGATGATAATCTGGCACAGTTGAGGGATTGTGACTGGGTCATTGAAGTTGTTATTGAGCATATGCCGATCAAAAAAGATTTGTTGGCAAAGCTCATTCCAAATCTAGCAGCAGGAGCGATTCTTTCGACCAATACCAGCGGCCTTTCAGTTAATGAAATGGCCGAAGTGTTACCGGTGGAAATGCGCAAGAATTTCCTGGTGACGCACTTTTTCAATCCGCCACGGTATATGCGCCTGCTGGAGATTGTCCCCAGTCAATATACCGACCCTGCTGTCATGACTGGACTGGCTGATTTCATCAGTCGGAGGCTTGGCAAAGGAATTGTTTACGCCAAAGATACCCCCAACTTTATCGCTAACCGGATTGGGGTTTTCTCCATTTTCAATGGGGTCAAGCACATGATCGATCTGGAGATGACGGTTGAAGAGGTCGATAGTGTCGCCGGACCGGCCACAGCTAGGCCGGGATCAGCTGCCTTCAGAACCAGTGACCTGGTGGGAATCGATACTCTGGTACATATCTGTAAAAATACCTATGAATTGCTGCCTGATGACGAATGTCGTGAGACCTTTAAAATTCCAGAATTTATGGAAAAGATGGTTGCTAATGGTCTGCATGGCAATAAAACCAAGCAGGGATTTTATAAAAAAGAGCAAGTTGATGGAAAACGGCTGATCTATTACTACGACTACAACACTGGTGAGTTCAAACCGGCCGAGAAGCCAAAATTTGCGTCTGTTGTTGCCGTTAAAATGGTTGATGACCCGGCACAAAAAGTCAAAATGATGGTCAACGGCCAGGATAAGGGGGCTGAATTTGCCTGGCGTTCATTACGCGACTCCTTAATTTATACCGTCAATCGTATTCCTGAAATTGCTGATGATATTGTCAATATTGACAACGGCATGAAGTGGGGCTTTAACTGGGAAATTGGCCCCTTTGAGATGCTTGATGCTATTGGTGTCGAAAGTTTTGTCAAGCGGGCAGAAAAGGATGGAATAGCCATTCCAGAAGGTTTGAAAGGGGTCAAAAGCTTCTATCGTTACAATGATGCCGGACAGCAGGAGTATTACGATTTACTGCAGAAAACCTATCACTTGGTACCGCAAAAAGAGGGCCAGATCAATCTTCAGATCCTCAAAAAGACCACTGGTGTGGTGGAAAAGACTTCCAACTGTTCACTGGTCGATCTGGGCGATGGAGTCTTTGGACTGGAATTCCATTCGAAGATGAACTCGATCAGTGCTGATATTCTTTCGATGACCCATAAAGCGATCAAACGTGCTGAGGCAGAAGGTATCGGGCTGGTGATTGGCAATCAGGGAGCAAACTTCTCTGTTGGAGCCAACCTAATGATGCTGGCTGTCGCCTTGGCGGAAGGAGCTTACGAGGATATTGATATGAGTGTTCGGGCTTTCCAGAAAGCCACCATGGCGGTTAAATACGCCAAGATTCCTGTCGTTGCAGCACCTTTCGGAATGGCTCTGGGAGGAGGCTGTGAGTTTTCCCTCCATGCTGATGCAATCAACGCCTACGCAGAAACCTATATGGGGTTGGTAGAAATCGGAGTTGGATTAATTCCTGCGGGGGGGGGGACCAAGGAGATGTGTCTGCGAGCTGTTGAACTGGCAAACCAGTTTGATACCGACGTGACCCCGTTCATATTCAAAAATTTCCAGCAGATCGGCATGGCAAAAGTCTCCATGGGGGCAGCCGAACTGACCGGGATGGGCTATATGCGCCACGGCGATAGTATCAGCATGGATATTGACCGTCTGATTGCCGATGCTAAACAGAAAGTTCTGGCTCTGGCAACCAACTATCGTCCACAAAGACCGGCTGAAAATATTCCAGCACCGGGCCGTAGTATCGCTGCCAGTATCAAGAGTCAACTCTGGAATATGAAGATGGGCGGTTTTGTCACTGAGTACGAAGCTGAAATGGGTGGGGTGATTGCCGATGTTATTACCGGTGGAGATGTTCTTCCGGGAACCCCAATTTCGGAAGAATATCTGCTGCAGTTGGAACGACAGGCATTTCTCAAGTTGTGCGGCAATAAAAAGACGGCGGAACGAGTTCAGCATATGCTGAAAAGAGGGAAGCCGCTACGGAATTAAATTTGAATCTGTAGGGGCGGCTCCGTGGCCGCCCTGGTCAGGCACAGGGGCCTGCCCCTACGAATCCAATTTGAAGGAGAATAAACGATGAAAACAGCTTATATATTTGCCGCTTACCGCACCCCCGGTTGTCGCGCTAAAAAAGGTAAATTCAAAGATATGCGCCCCGATGATCTGGCTGCTCTTGCCCTTGCTGGGCTGATTGAGAGAACCAAGATCGATCCGATGCGGATTGATGATGTCATGCTTGGTTGCGCTTTCCCCGAAGGGGAACAGGGGATGAACGTTGCGCGAGTCGCAGCACTGAAGGCGGGAATTCCTTACCAGATTCCGGCACAGACAATTAATCGCTTTTGCTCTTCCGGACTGCAGAGTATTGCCTCAGCAGCAGAGCGGATTATGGCCGGATTTGCCGACTGCATCATTGCCGGAGGCACCGAGTCGATGACTTCAGTTCCTATGGGAGGGAATAAGTACAGTGCCAACCCCGGGTTGGTTGCCGAATGGCCCGAGGCGTTTGCGTCTATGGGGATTACCGCAGAACTGGTGGCAGATAAGTATCAAATTAGTCGACTGGATCAGGATACCTTCTCCGTGGGAAGTCATAAAAAAGCGGCAGCGGCAATTGCTGCCGGAAAGTTTAGCGATGAAATCATCCCGGTGGAGATTGAAAAAACAACCCTTGTTAAGGGGAAAGTTCAAAAAACTACAGAAATGGTCTCCATTGACGATGGTGTCCGAGCCGATACGACCATTGAGGGTTTGGCTAAACTGAAGACCCCCTTTAAACAGGGTGGTTTAGTTACGGCCGGATCTTCATCACAGATGACCGATGGAGCAGCTGTCGCTTTGGTTGTCTCTGAAGACTTCCTCAAAGAAATTGGTGGTGAACCACTGGCGCGTTTTGTTGCCTTTGCTGTCAAGGGAGTTCCCCCTGAAATCATGGGAGTCGGTCCGATTGAAGCAATTCCGGCAGCGTTGAAACTTGCCGGTTTGCAGCAAAGTGATCTTGGTTTGATCGAGTTGAATGAGGCTTTTGCCGCCCAATCTTTAGCTGTCATCAGAGAACTGGGACTCAATACAGATATCCTCAATGTCAACGGTGGTGCTATTGCTCTGGGACACCCTCTTGGTTGTACTGGTGCCAAACTGACAGCAACTCTCCTGCATGAAATGCAACGCCGTGAACTGCGCTATGGGATGGTTTCCATGTGTATCGGTGGTGGTATGGGAGCCGCGGGGATATTTGAAAAGATGTAACCGGTAGGGGCGCCGCTTGCTGCGCCCTGTTTGAAATATCAGCAAAAGCCAGAAAAGGGCGCGGCAAGCAGCGCTTCTACAAACCAATAATACAATTTATCGATAATGAAGAGGTAATTATTATGGCTGGAAAAATTATGAAGGGTGGGGAGTTTCTGATCGCTGAGAGTAACTGTCAGGATATTTTTACTCCCGAAGATTTTACTGATGAACAACGGGCAATGGCAGAAACAACAGAGCAGTTTGTCGAAAATGAGATCATGCCGCACTTCGATGAGATCGAGGCACAAAAGTTCGAGCATATTGTTGAGGGGATGCGTAAATGTGGAGAATTAGGACTGTTGATGATGGACGCCCCGGAGGAAGAGGGTGGTTTGGAGCTTGATAAAGCCTCTACCATGCTGGTTGGGGAAAAAATTGCCCGCAGTGGATCCTTCTCTGTTGCTTACGCCGCCCATACCGGCATTGGTACGCTGCCACTGATCTATTACGGAACTCCGGAGCAAAAAGAAAAATATCTGGAGAAAATCATCACCGGAGAATGGTGTTCCGCTTACTGTCTGACCGAACCCGGTTCCGGTAGCGATGCCCTGGGAGTACAAAGTAACGCAACCCTGACAGAGGATGGCAAGCACTATATCCTCAACGGAACCAAGCAGTTCATTACCAACGGCGGTTTTGCCGATCTGTTTACAATCTTTGTCAAAATTGACAAACAACATTTCACCGCATTTCTGGTGGAAAAAAACTTTGATGGTTTGGTTGTCGGTCCAGAAGAAAAAAAGATGGGGATCAAAGGGAGCTCAACAACGCAGATTATTCTCGACAACTGTAAAGTTCCCGTCGAAAATGTCCTTGGTGAAATCGGAAAAGGACATAAAATTGCCTTCAATTCTCTGAATATTGGTCGTTTTAAACTTGGTGCCATGGTGACCGGAGCAGCAAAGATGGCCTTGGCCGAAGGAATTTCATACGCCAACGAACGGAAGCAGTTCGGGCGGGCGATTTCCTCTTTCGGAGCCATTCAGGAAAAAATTGCCGATGTCACTGCTGCAATTTATGCCTCTGAATCGCTGGTTTATCGGTTAGCTGGTTTGTTGGATGGGAAAATTGCAACAATTGATAAAGGTGCCGATAACTATTATGAGCAGTATCTGAAAGCGATTGAAGAATATGCCCCCGAGTGCGGAATTTCTAAAGTTTTCTGTAGTGATATGCTCGCAAAAACTGTGGATGAGGTGGTGCAGATTCATGGTGGTTACGGTTTTGTCAGCGAATACGCGGCAGAACGTTACTATCGCGATGAACGCATCAACCGACTATTTGAGGGAACCAATGAAATCAATCGTTTACTGACGACAGGGATGATCTTGAAGCGGTCGATGAAGGGGGAATTACCGTTGCAATCCGAGGCAATGAAAGCATTTGAATCACTGATGACCCCATCTTTTGAGGATGTTGATGAATCAATTCCGTTTATTGCTGAAAAAACAACGATTCAGAACTTGAAAACCCTGTTCCTGATTTTGGCCGGCGCCGGGGTACAGAAATATCTGAATAAACTCGTCGATGAGCAAGAGATTCTGATGGCATCAGCCGATATCGTCATTCAGATCTTTGCTATGGAGAGTGCTGTACTCCGTGCTGAAAAAATTATCGACAAATTGAGTCCTGCCAAGCAGGAACAATTGCGGGCAACGGTCAAAGTTGTGGTCTTTAATGCAACTGAAGTTGCTGCCAGTGCTGCCAAAAAAGGTGCTTACATGGTGGAAGAGGGGGATACCTTAACCATGATCCTCTCTGGAGTTCGACGTTTTACCAAGTACGATGCAACTGGCTTGCTGCAGGCAAAACGGACTCTGGCGGCTGCTGCTAATGAGGCTGAAAAGTATATTTTCTGATTCAGGAAATACTGGGCGAGCACAGGGGCTCGCCCCTACAGATATTTTTTATGTTTATTTGTGTAGGGGAGCCCCCCTGTGGGCTCCCGGATTTCGTTTTGGACAATAACCCTATATGACCCCCACTCAACACACCATTAATACCCAATATGTCGTCGGTCCAGTCCACTGCTACAGTGCTGAAATTGGCGGAGACCTGGTCCTTTTTGATACTGGGCCGCCGACCGCTGAAGCTAAACAGTATCTGCAGACCCATCTGGAACTTGATCGCCTTAAATATGTCATTGTTACCCATTGTCATATCGACCATTACGGGTTAGTCAACTGGCTGGAACACGAAACCGATGCCACAATTTATCTGCCATTTCGTGATCATTTGAAAATTGTCCGTCATACTGAGCGCTTGGAATTGATGTACGATCTGCTGTTGCAGATCGGTTTTGAGCCTACCTTTCTGGAGCGGTTCCGGGTCAGCATGAATGACGGTACAGTCTTTCCCCCATTACCTGAAAAATTTCAGATTATCGAAGAAGATCTCCCGCCACAGCTGGGTTTGACGGCACTCCCCTGCCCCGGCCATTCCCAGAGCGATATCGTGTTGATGGGAGATGATTGGGCCATTACTGGTGATGTGATGTTGCAGGGGATTTTTCAGACACCACTGTTTGATGTTGACCTGTTGACCGGAGAACGCTTCCGCAATTACGCCGCCTACTGTGACAGCCTTGCTAAGTTGGTAACCCTGCGTGGCAAGCATATTTTACCCGGTCATCGCGAAACTATCGACAGTGTTGATAGCTGTCTGTTGTTTTACGTCAGCAAATTACTGGTACGGGCGGCTCGAATCAATAAGTTGCCGATGAACATGACTGCGGCAGAAATGGTCATGAAATTATTTAAGGATGATACTCAACATCCCTTTGTCAGCTATTTAAAAGCCTCTGAAGTTGTTTTCCTCCGGGATTTTCTTGCAGAACCAGACCTGTTGCGAAATGTTTTAGTTGATATTGGCTTGTTTTCTCAGGTTGCGGACAATTTCTCCCAAGCCGTTGCTTGATCGAATCTCAAACAGGAAAATTAAATGACATCAGATCGATTATTTGATTCCATCACAATTGGCACGTTAGAGTTGAAAAATCGGATTCTAATGCCAGCCATGCACATGAATATGTGCCGTAAATTTGTTGTCACCGATCAACTGATCAACTTTTATGCTGAACGGGCCAGGGGTGGTGTTGGTCTGATCTGCGTCGGCTATGCGACAGTTGACGAACTTTCCGGTCTCCCGGGGAATATTGGCACCCATAGCGATGAGTTTCTTCCTGGCTTGACAAGGCTGGCGGAAGCCATCAAGAAAGAAGGCGCTGCTGCTTGTGTTCAACTCAATCACGCCGGACGGTACAATTTTTCCATGTTTCTGGGAGGGAAAAAGCCGGTGGCACCGTCACCAGTTCCATCACGGATGACCAGAGAAACCCCACGCGAATTAGAAGCAGAGGAGATTCCTGCACTTATTCAACGCTTTGCTGATGCTGCAGGGCGGGTTAAGGCAGCTGGGTTCGATGCAGTGGAAATTCTGGCTGGAACCGGGTATCTCATCAGTGAATTCCTCTCCCCGTTGACCAACCAGCGTCAGGATCAGTATGGCGGCAGTTTGGAAAACCGGATGCGCTTTGGCATAGAAGTTATTCAAGCTGTTAAAGCGGTAACTGGGGATGATTTTCCATTGCTGGCTAGAATCAATGGGAACGATTTTATGCCCGGAGGAATCGGTCGGGAGGAATTAAAGGCTTTTGCCGTTCAACTGGTTGATGCGGGGGTGGATGCCCTCAGTATCAATGTTGGCTGGCATGAAGCCCAGGTTCCCCAGATTGTCACCAAGGTTCCACGCGGTGTTTTTGCCTACCTTGCTCGGGATATCCGTAGTGCCGTCAATGTTCCGGTGATTGCCGGCCACCGCATCAATGACCCTGATGTAGCACGTAATCTAATTAACGCCGGCTTCTGCGACATGGTTGCGATGGGAAGGTCTCTCATTGCTGACCCACAATTGCCGAATAAAGCGCGTGAACATCGGGAAACTAAAATTATTCACTGTGTTGCTTGTGCCCAAGGCTGTTTCGATAATTTATTCAAGATGAAAGCGGTGGAATGCCTGTGTAACCCTCGGGTTGGCAAAGAGCTTGAAACTCAGCTAAAGTTGACTGACCACCCTCGTAAGGTGGTGGTTGTCGGTGGTGGGGCCGCTGGAATGAGTGCGGCTATTGCCGCCGCTGAACAGGGTCATGAGGTTGTCCTTCATGAGCAGAGTCTGGATTTGGGTGGGCAACTCTATCTTGCTGGAGCACCCCCGGGGCGTGATGAATTTCTGTATCTTGCGAAAGACCTACAAGAACAATTGACAGATCTGAAGGTACAAATCATTCTGAATTCAACTGTTGATGGCCAACTTTTGACGGAACTAAAACCCGAAGCTTTAATCTTGGCAACTGGTGGTATCCCAATTTTCCCAAATATCCCTGGTGTCGATCTTCCACAGGTTATACAGGCATGGGATGTCCTTGCTGGGAAAGAACTTACCAGCCAGCGTGTGGCCATTATCGGCGGCGGCGCTGTTGGGGTTGAAACGGCTCTATTCTTGGCCGAACAGGGAACTCTGTCGGGAGAAGAGTTGAAGTTTTTATTGGTTAATCAGGCTGAATCGGCAGAGGAGCTTTACCGTCTTGCAACCACTGGGAGTAAACAAGTTACTTTGATTGAGATGATCGATAAGCTGGGGACAAACTTTGGCAAATCAACCCGTTGGAGCATGTTGCAGGATGTCAAACGTTCAGCCATGGATACCCGCACTGAAGCCAAAGTTCTCGAAATTACTCCTACCGGAGTGATGATCGAACAAGCAGGGCAACGCCATGAGGTTTTGGCAGAGACAGTTGTTCTTGCTGTGGGAACCAAGGCACAGAATCCGTTACAGAAAATTGCTGCAGAACAGCGAATCCCCTGTCAAGTGGTTGGAGATGCAAAACAACCCGCTATGGTTTTTGACGCAATCCATCAGGGATTTGCCGCAGGTCGAAACATCCTCTAAATAAATGGATATAAAATGAATAATGAAGTTAAGTTAGTAACGACTTTTTTGGATAAAGGGATTTTGAAAATTGGGATTCAGCGGCCGGATAAACTGAATGCTCTGACCTTGGCGATGTACGATGCTATGACTGCAGCTATGGACTCTGCAGAGCAAGATAATCAGGTTCGGGTGATATTGATTCACGGTACTGAGAACTGCTTTACCAGCGGTAATGATCTGCGTGACTTTGCCAAAAATCCACCAGCGGGAGAGAACAGCCCGGTCTTTCGTTTTCTGCGAGCGATCAGCCAAGCGAAGAAGCCAGTGATTGCAATGGTCAGTGGGGCGGCCGTTGGTATTGGTACCACCATGCTGCTTCACTGTGATCTTGTCTATGCTGATGAAACCGCCAGATTTAGACTCCCTTTTGTGAACCTTGGCCTTTGCCCTGAAGCGGCATCAAGTTATTTGCTGCCAAAGCTGGTTGGTTTTTTGCGAGCTTCAGAGATATTACTTCTTGGGGAAACGATTGATGCTGAAAGGGCACTGGCGCTGGGACTGGTCAACCGTATTTTTCCCCATGCGGATTTGCTCGATCAAGTCATGGCTAAAGCGGTTCAATTGACAGCTCAACCACCGGCATCGGTTCGCTTGACGAAATCTCTTCTGAAGGAAACTCAGGCTCTGCAGGTTGCAGCAGTGATGACCAAAGAGGGAGAATTATTTCTTAGTCAATTAGCTAAACCAGAAGCTCAGGAAGCAATCAACGCATTTATCGAAAAGCGAAAAGCCGATTTTTCACAGTTTTCTTAACCCCAGGGTCATAAAGCTTAGGAGGATTCAGAATGCTCCTTTTTAATCCGCACAAATACCGGCGTGAACATGCCGATGAAAAGTCCCGTCAGCTGGTAGAAAAAACCATCGCCTTTTTTGAAACAAAGGGTTTAAAACAGATCAAGGAAGATGACCAAGCGATGGTCTGGTATGAGGATTTCCTCGAATTCATCAAACAGGAAAAAGTATTTTCCACCCTGTTGACACCTTCCGGATATGGTGCGGATGATTCTCGCTGGGACATGTGGCGGATCGGTGAATTTAACGAAGTTCTGGCTTTTTACGGTCTCTGCTATTGGTATGCCTGGCAAGTTTCCATCCTTGGTCTCGGGCCAATCTGGATGGGCAACAATGAAGCTGTCAAACATCAAACCGCGCAATTGCTTCAAGAGGGTGGAATCTTTGCTTTTGGTTTGTCGGAAAAAGATCATGGTGCCGATCTCTATTCCAGCGAAGTGATGCTTTATCCACAACCGGATGGTACCTGGCTGGCACGCGGTTCAAAATACTACATTGGCAATGGAAATTGCGCCGCTCTGGTTTCAACCTTTGGAAAACTTGCTGATAGTGGTGAATACGTGTTTTTTGTCGTTAAAAGTGACCACCCAAACTATGAATGTGTCAAAAAAATAGAGACTTTAGGGGTTCGTCAGGCCTATGTTGCCGAGTATTGCTTGCACGATTATCCAATCACGCAGGAAGATATTCTTTCGGTGGGACAACTTGCCTGGGATTCATCCCTGAGCACAGTCAATATCGGGAAATTCGAACTTGGCTTTGCCGCCATTGGGATCGCCACCCACTGTTTTTACGAAGCGCTCAATCATGCCGTAAAACGCAGTTTATATGATCAGCTTGTGACCGATTTTCCCCACGTGCGGAAGACCTTTACCGAAGCCTATGCTCGCCTGCATGCTGCTAAACTGTTTGCCTTGCGAGCCGGTGATTACCTGCGAAATGCCTCCGATGACGACCGTCGTTATCTGCTGTTTAATCCGATTGTCAAAATGAAGGTGACTTCGCAGGGTGAGAAGGTGGTGAACCAGCTTCATGATATTATTGCTGCTAAGGGTTTTGAGCAGGATACCTACTTTGAAATGGCGATCCGCGATATTGGATTGCTTCCCAAGCTGGAGGGAACCGAACACGTCAATATGGCGCTGAACATCAAATTTATCCGCAATTATTTCTTTGATCCGCTTGACTATCCAGGGATTCCACGGTGCAATGACGCTGCTGATGACAGTTATCTGTTTAGACAATTCACTGGAGGGTTGGCAAAGATTCGGTTTCCCGATTATCGACTTGCCTATCAGGATTTTGATTCGGCCAATGTCGCGATTTTCCGTGAACAGGTCGAACTATTCCGTCAATTGTTAATTCAGGCTCCGCCGACACCAGAACAGATGGGGAATATCGACTATATGTTAGCGGCGGGGGAGCTATTTACCCTGGTTGTTTATGCCCAATTAATTTTGGAAAATAGTCGAATTTATAAATTGGGTCGTGATCTGCTGGAACAGATTTTTGATTTTCTGATCCGCGACTATTCTGCTTTTGCCTTGCAGATGATTCTCAGCCACAATAACCTGCCAGAGCAGGAAGATATTTATCATCGCATGATCAAAAAACCGGCACCGGATCAACGTCGGTTTGAGCAGGTTTGGACGCAGGTGGTTGCGATGGAAGATGTTTATCAGATGGCCGAATAAGCTGCGACTCTGTTTGACTGCAATGGTAAAAGGTGGATATGAAAATAATATCATTTAACGTTAATGGCTTGCGTGCCCGCTTGCATCAATTACAAGCATTGGTGGCACAGCACAATCCGGATATTATTGCCCTTCAAGAAATTAAAGTGCATGACAGTGAATTTCCCTATGAACAGTTGCAACCTTTGGGGTACCAGATGGTGCACCACGGACAAAAGGGGCATTATGGGGTAGCTACTTTCTCCCGAATTGCACCTATTGAAGTGCAAAAAGGTTATCGGGAGGAAGATCCTGATCATCAGAGGCGTCTTCTTATCACCAGCTATCCATTAACAGCTGGAAAGTTGCTACGCGTTGTTAATGGCTATTTTCCCCAGGGTGAAAATCGCGACCACCCGGTAAAATTTCCTAATAAAAAAGACTTTTATGCCAATCTACAACATTGGCTGGAGCAGGAAGCAGATCCAACGGACTATTTGATTGTCCTGGGTGATATGAATATTGCCCCTGAGAACAGTGATGTTGGCATCGGGATAGAAAATGAAAAGCGTTGGTTGCGAACTGGAAAATGTTGTTTTTTGCCCGAAGAGCGGGAATGGCTCGACAAAGTTATAAGCTGGGGATTGGTTGATACCTACCGTTTTGCAAATCCAGACGCAAATGACCAATTCAGTTGGTTTGATTATCGCTCCCGTGGATTTGACCAAGATCCAAAACGGGGGTTGCGGATTGATTTGATCCTTGCTACACAGAAGCTGAATCAGTTATGTACGAGAACCGGAATTGACTATCAACTCCGGGGGATGGAAAAGCCGTCTGATCACTGTCCCATCTGGGCGGAGTTTTCTCTGTCTTGACTTTTTTCGAGCGAGGCATCTGGATATGAGCCAACTCATTGATGATACTGTATTTTCTCTTATCCTACGTTTTGCTGGTTTCAACCAGGAACTGTCTTTTCATGACGATGAGTTCTTAAAAAAACAGTTGCAAGAGATAAAAACTCATATTGATAAATACCGACCCGAAGAACGGAGGGAACGTGCGCTCCTGTGGATTGAGCAGTATGCAAGCCGGTATCGGGATAGTTGGAATAAAGAAATTGTAGCAAAAGAGGTTTCAAATTACAGATGTCCAGATTGTCCCTTGTGTGATGATGGATCTCATGAGCAATGTCAGATTCACGACCAATGGGTGGAATTGCTGCAAAAATACATTGCCGGTGGAATAAACTCTAAAGAATATATAGAAGATGCTTTAACCCTTCTTGCTGAACACAAAGAAAATCTCAGGGTTAAGCTTAGTGCTTTATCCCTGCAACCGCAGTAGGTTTCAACCTGAAGAGTGCAAGTCCGCTCAGTACCATCAGCCCGGCACAGATAAACAGAGCGGTAAATCCTGCCGTCTCACCGATTACTCCTAAAATCAAAGCCCCACAAAAGATTCCGGCATCAATTCCACCGGTAAAAATTCCTGTGACTTTGCCGCGTACTGCATAAGCTTCGTCACGGATCGCCATGGCATTCAGAGCCGGAAACAGCAGCCCGTGACCAATTCCAAAAATGAAACCAACAATAACAAGCAGTAGGTTGCCATGAACCAGGGGAACGAGAAGCAACCCCGCTGCCGCAAGGGCCACCCCCCAAGGGATGATCTTATTTTCGCCGAGCCGATCAGATATTCTTCCGATAACAAAGCGGATCCCGACTGCTGCAGTGGAATAAGCAAGATAATAAAGGGAAATGTAGCTGAGATCTCGCGCCTGGGCAAATGGTGCGATAAAGTTGCCAGTGGCGGCAAGACCAAAACCGAACAGCATCGCCAGTCCACCGCAGATCAATTGCTTGCGAGTTTTCAGCAGGGTGAAAAATGAGGGTGATGGCTCAGACTCTTCCGGCTGTAAATGGTGTTGATCCCTAATTGGTGCCTGCAATATCAACGCGGCGGCAGCTAGTCCTGCAGCGGTGAGAAAGAAAGCGTGAAAACCGAATCTGTTCAATATCGGTTCGGCGATCAACGGTCCAACCGCCATTCCGATCAGACCTGACGTGCCGAACATCCCGATTCCTTCATTCAAGCGTCCACCCGGGATGAGGTCGACGATAAATGTAAAAATCGCTGTAAAGCAGATTGCCAGGCCGATGCCGTGAATAATCCTCAGCAACAGGAGTGAGGCATAGTAGTTGTGCAGGTCACCCTGCAATGGCAGGTGAAGAAGTGGCAGCAATGTCATGATGAAGCAGCCAATGGTGTAGCTGCGTTTGCGACCAATTTGGTCAATCATGTCAGCAACCCAGGGGCGACAGAGGGCTGACGCCAGGGCAAATATCCCCATGATAATACCGATATCCTGCTGATTTCCACCGTGTCCGGTGATAAACAGAGGAAAGAGAAAAAAAGCGGCAAAGCTGGCGACCAGAAAAAAGTTTGCCAGATAAAGGGCAGCGAAAGCCGGGGTATAGAGCATCAGACGGATCCAGAATGAGCGAGAATCTCCGCTCCCTTTAAAGTGAGGATTGTCAGGAATGAATAGCGTAAACCTTTGCCAGATGTTACCAACAGGGAAAAGCGCATCAGTGGTGTTTTAAGCATGCCGCTGACCAGGCAGAGCGGATCTCCGATAATTGGTAACCACGCTAGTAACAGTGACCAACTTCCATAACGGTTAAACCACGATTCAGCTCGTTTCCGCTGGGTTTTATCGATCCGTAAAATTTTTTTGGTCAGCCAGTTCCCGCCAAAATACCCAATCAAATAATTGGTTCCAGCTCCGAGGGAGTTGCCAACGGTTGCAACAACAACTGCCACAATGGGATTACTCCCCTGCAGCAGCAGGACAACCAGTAACCATTCGGAGCCCAGTGGTAACAGAGTTGAAGCGCAGAAGCTGATGAAAAAAAGTGACCAAAGGCCATACCCAGTAAAAAAATCAGACATGGAGGTGATCATAGCAGAGGTGTTGTCGGAAACAAATGGCTGAAAGCCCTTGTTCCGCAACTTGTCAGGGTGTAAATTACCTGCTTCGTTATTTCCAATAAGAGGAAAGTTGGCAAGATGAATAAGGGACAGGTTTTCGATAAAATTAAAACCCTGCTGGAGATGATCAAATTCTCCCATACGATTTTTGCTTTTCCGTTTGCCTTGATGGGGGTGGTGCTGGCGGCGCTGGCAAGTGGGAAGGCTCCCAGCATTGGGCAGGTTTTTTGGGTTTGTATGGCAATGGTCGGGGCGCGAACTACGGCAATGGGATTGAACCGGCTGATTGATGCTAAGATTGATGCCGGCAATCCAAGGACTGCTGATCGCCATATCCCCGCCGGAAAAGTCTCAATCTTTGAAGCAAGTTTATTTATTCTGGTGGCACTGGTTATCTTCTTATTTGCTGCCTGGATGTTAAACCCTCTCTGCTTAAAATTGGCACCGATTGTGGTCGGATTCTTTGTCTTATACTCATATTGTAAGCGTTTTACCCATTTTGCTCACGTTGTTCTGGGTCTTTGCCTTGCCGCTGCGCCAATAGGGGCTTGGGTCGCGCTACGTGGTGACCTTAGTTGGTCGGTTATTTCATTGGGAATCGCGGTACTGTTCTGGGTGTCAGGATTCGATGTTTTTTATGCCCTGCAGGATTACGATTATGATGTCGAACATGGTCTGCATTCCGTTCCGTCAAGATTGGGGAAAGAAAAAGCTTTCATCCTCGTGCGGATTTTTCATGGATTGATGTTGTTGTTTCTGCTTCTCGTCTTGCCGGGGAGTGGGTTAGGTTGGATCTATTTTTCCGGGGTTGTCGTGGTGGCAGGATTGCTGGTTTATGAACATCTGCTGGTTAAACCGGATGATCTTTCTAAATTAGATGCGGCTTTTTTCAATATGAATGGCTATATCAGTGTAACGATTTTTGTGTTTACACTGATTGATGCGGTTGTTTGAAATAATTTCAACGGAGAGACGCGGAGATGGAGAGTTCGCAGAGAAGATCTTAAACCAAAGATAGCCACCAAGGCGCCAAGAGCACCAAGAAAAACAAATTTTTTAGGGTTGAACCCCGTATAAATGATTTTGATTTTCTCTGCTTCTCTCCGCCTCTCCGTTAAATTTTTGGGGTTTTTATGGAAAACATTGTTGTCGGGATTACTGGAGCATCGGGTTCTATTTACGGCTTACGCCTGATTGAGGAACTATTACTTGCTGAAAGGCGGGTGACGGTTCTGTTGACCAACGCTGGGCGGCAGGTGCTTGCCTTTGAAACAGGGCTGAAAGTTTCAGAAAATCCCCAAGAATGTTTACAAGAACTTAAAGAGTATTTTAAAGCAGATGATAATTTGTTGCATTATGGACTGAATAATTTCTTTGCCCCGGTGGCCAGCGGATCGAGTGTGCCAGATGCTGTGGTTATCTGCCCCTGCTCCATGGGAACAGTGGGTCGGATTGCCGCAGGTTTGTCGGATAACCTGCTGGAACGGGTTGCCGATGTCGCATTGAAAGAAAATAGAAAATTATTGCTAGTGCCGCGTGAAACTCCATTTAATCAAATTCATCTGGAAAACTTGTTGCGGCTGTCCAAAGCTGGGGCGCAGATATTACCGGCCATGCCGGGATTTTATCAGCAGCCCGAATCGGTTGATGATTTAGTAAATTTTGTGGTCGGGAAAGTTTTGGATAGTTTGGGTGTTGAGCATCAGCTGTTCAAGCGCTGGGGAAGTTAAAAATAAGGCACTGGATTGATGGATAAACTGATGGAGAAAAACAACAAAATTATTCTGTTTCAAAGTCGTCAAATTAGACGAGTTTGGCACAATGAAGCTTGGTTTTATTCACTCGTGGATGTTGTTGGAGCATTAACCGAAAGTGCTAAACCCACAGATTATCTGAAAAAACTTCGCAAAAGAGATGAGGGGCTAAGATCCTACCTGGGGACAAATTGTCCCCAGGTAGCTATGTTGACTACAACAGGAAAAAATAGGAAAACACTTGCTGGAAATACGCAGGATGTTTTTCGTTTAATCCAGTCCGTTCCGAGTAAAAGAGCTGAGCCCTTTAAACGTTGGTTGGCAAAAGTGGGGCAAGAACGCATTGATGAAATAGAAGACCCAGAACTGGCACAGGAACGAATGAAATCCCTGTATGAACAAAAAGGCTATCCCAAGGACTGGATTGATAAGCGTTTGCGTGGCATGGCAATTCGACAGAACTTGACCGATGAGTGGCAAGAACGGGGTATAGACAGCCAAAAAGACTATGCTATTTTAACTGCTGAAATATCCAAAGCTACTTTCGGAATGACTCCCAGTGAATACAAAAATCATAAAAATATCCCCACAAAATCCAAGGCTAATCTACGCGATAATATGACCGATTTGGAGCTGATTTTTACCATGTTGGGTGAAAAAGTGACCACCGAAATATCAGCGCAAGAAAAACCGGATACTTTTGTTGACAATAAAAAGGTTGCCAAGCGGGGTGGCAGCGTTGCTGGTAATGCTAGAAAAGAGACCGAAAAAGAGTTGGGAAGAAGTGTTATTTCTAACGAAAATTACTTAAAGGGTCAATTGCCTGATAATGAGCAAAGCAAACTGGATTCTAGAAAATGAATAATCTATTTGAAATGATGAAAGGAAAAGTCAGGAACAATCAACGTATCAGCGAGGCGGAAGCTCTGGCGTTGTTTGAGTCAAATGATTTGCTGGCAATTGGTGAACTGGCAGCAGAAGTTAATCAGCGCAAGAATGGTGACCGGGTTTACTTCAATGTCAATCGGCATATTAATTACACCAATATTTGCGTTAACCAGTGTATCTTCTGTGCTTTTTCTAAAGTGGAAGGAGAGGATGAAGGTTATACTCTGGCGTTGGAAGATATTTGCGAAAAGGCCAAGGAAGCAGTTGCTGCCGGGGCGACCGAAATTCATTCGGTGGGTGGACTTCATCCTCGCTTACCGTTTGAATTTTATCTCGACATGATCCGGACGATCAAAAGTGTTTCGCCACAACTGCACGTCAAAGCGTTTACGGCGGTTGAGATCGACTACTTCTCTCGCATCAGCCATACTTCAGTTGATGAAGTCATTGCGGCACTTCAGCAGGCCGGACTTGGTTCAATGCCCGGAGGTGGAGCAGAAATTTTTGCTGAAGAGGTGCGGGATAAAATCTGTCCCGAAAAAATTTCGGGAGAGCGTTGGCTGGAAGTGATTGAGCAGGTGCATAACGCTGGATTAAAGAGTAATGCCACGATGTTGTTTGGTCACTTGGAAAATTATGCCGACCGGGTTGATCATATGTCTCGTTTGCGTAAATTGCAGGATCGTACCGGTGGCTTTCAAAGTTTTATTCCGCTCGCTTTTCAACCTGATAATACCCGGGTTCCCGGAGCAAAAGGGGTTGGCGGGGTCGACGCACTGAAAACCCTGGCGATCAGCCGGATCTATCTGGATAATTTTCAACATATCAAAGCCTACTGGGTGATGCTGGGGATGAAAATTGCCCAGACCTCACTTTGCTTCGGGGTCAATGATCTTGATGGAACAGTGATCGAGGAGCAGATCGGCCATGATGCCGGAGCAGATTCACCACAGGAACTTGGCAAGGAGCGGATTATCAACCTGATTCGCAAGGCAGGGAAAATTCCGGTGGAGCGGGATACGCTCTACCGTGAGTTGAAAGTTTATTGATTCATAGGGGCGAACCTTGTGTTCGCTCGCTTTTGATGTTTCAGACAACAGGGCGAACACAAGGTTCGCCCCTACAGGTCTTATGGATATTTACAAAGAAATTGAGAAGAACATTATCAGTGGACAGGGCATCAATCGTGCTCAAGCCCTCTGGTTACTGACCGAGGCCGACCTTCTTAAAACGGGACGACTGGCAGATAATATCCGCCAGCAGAAGCATCCCGAAAACCGGGTGACCTTTGTCGTTGATCGCAATGTCAATTACTCCAATATCTGTGAATCGCAGTGTAAATTCTGTGCCTTTTATCGCAGTTCTGATGCCGAAGATGCCTACCTTCTCGATTTTGATGAAATCTTCGCCAAGGTGCAGGAGCTGGTCGATCATGGGGGGACGCAACTGTTGATGCAGGGAGGCATCCATCCCAGTTTGACAATCGACTGGTTTGAAGATCTTTTCCGCCAGCTGACGGAACGGTTTCCGCAGGTACAGATCCACTCTCTGTCCCCGGCAGAGGTGGTTCAAATTGCTAAACTCTCCGATCTGACCATGGAAGAGTGTCTTG